>BBSY01000005.1 GCA_000974665.1 alpha proteobacterium U9-1i
AGCGGGCCCTGCCCCCTCAGTCAGCTTCGCCGACAGCTCCCCCGCAAGCGGGGGAGCAAAGACGATCTTACGCCGATTGCGCGGTGTTGGTGCGGGCGGCGTGGCAGATGCGGGCGTTTGAAGAACGCTTCCTGATGCTGCGCATCCCCTACAAGGTGATCGGCGGGCCGCGCTTCTTCGAACGCGCGGAAGTGCGCGACGCGCATGCGTATCTGCGGCTGATCCGTTCGGAGGACGACGATCTTGCGTTCGAGCGCGTGATCAACAATCCGAAACGCGGGTTTGGCGATGGCTCGCTGGCGAAGCTGCATGCGCACGCCGCAAAGGCGCCGGTGCGGTTTGTGACCGATAACGGGCCGCTGTTCGACCAGGACACGGGCGAAGTGGTGACGACGCAGGAAGAAGCGCCGGGCGGCGCGACGCGGTTCCGTTCGCTCGTCGGCGCGGCGCGCGAGATTGTGCTGACGGACGAGTTGCCGCTGAAGGCGCGCACGGCTCTGCGCTCGTTCCTCAGTGACCTCGATCGCTGGCGCGCGCAATCCTTGACGCTTGGGCACATCGAGCTGGCGGAAATCGTTCTCGACGAAAGCGGCTACACGGAAATGCTGCGCAACGACAAATCTCCGCAGGCGCAGACGCGACTCGAAAACTTGAAAGAATTGGTTCAATCGATGGGCCAATTCGACACGTTGGAAGCGTATCTCGAACACGTGGCGCTTGTGCTCGACATCGAAGCGGAGAGCGACGCGGAGAACGTGCATCTCTCGACGCTGCACGCGGCGAAGGGCCTCGAGTGGCCGCTGGTGTTTCTGCCCGGCTGGGAAGAAACCGTGTTTCCCTCCCAGCGCGCGATCGACGAAAGCGGCGAGAAGGGTTTGGAGGAAGAGCGCCGGCTTGCGTATGTGGGCATCACCCGCGCCCGCGAAAGCGCGCGCATTTCGTTTGCGGCGAACCGCCAGATTTATGGGCGCTGGCAGACGGTGCTGCCATCGCGATTTGTGGATGAGCTGCCGGCGAAGAACGTCGATGCGGTGAGCGAGACGGGCTATACCATGCAGCCTGGCGCGGTGCGTGAGGCGGCGGGCGCGCGGTTTGATGCCTATGCGCCGGGCGCGGGCTTCAACAGCGCGTATCAATCACCCGGTTGGCGTCGCGCACAGGAAAACGCTGGTCGCGTGTCGAAGCCGCCGATGATCGAGGGCGAAGCGCGCTTGGTGGCGCGCAGCGGCGGCGACGACAGCAGCTACAAACGCGGCGACCGCATCTTCCATCAGAAGTTTGGCTACGGAAAAATTCGCTCGGTTGAGGGCAATAAGCTCACGGTGGATTTCGACAAGGCTGGCGAGAAGCGCGTGATCGATAGCTTCGTCGTGCCAGCGAGCGCGGCTTAGCGCAATGGACGCGCTTGACGAACCCCCGTCCACGCTTTCGTTTACCTCGCCCCCCGCGCCACCGCGAAACAACAGGCCGCACTTCTACAAGTTCGTCACTCAACACGTAGGACGGATCATACTTGCCAATTGCACGCTGCGCTGGACAACGCCCGGTGAGTTCAATGACCCGCACGACAATCGTTTCGATTTAGGCGTGGCGCCGGATTGTCGAGAAGCCCGATCCTCGGCGCTAAACAAGTTGTGGGCCGCGCACTACAGCGATGACGACGCGCCTGCCGGCACCCCGCTGGGTCAGCTTATTCGCCGAGCGAAGCCAAATTTTCCTTCGCTGTCGCGCATAGAATTTGAACAACTTTACGGAGACGTCATCGATGAAGCGATCTCTCGCCTCCCGGGCTCGTTGGCACGCTTCAACAAAGATATCCAAGAGAAGATGCGCTCAAACAAGTTGTTATGCCTAACAGAGCGCGCCGACAACACGGTGATGTGGGCGTACTACGCTGAAGGGCACAAAGGGCTAGTCCTGCGATTTCGCACGGTACCCGAGCTCGATAGTCCTTGGGCGATTGCGCACCCCGTAACCTATTCGCAGACAATCCCGGCATTGTACTCTATCGAAATGCTCGCCGATGCTCTCTCTGGGAGAGCCCGCCTCGATCACGATCAGGTTCTGCATTCTTTGGTCTATACGAAAGGCGCTGATTGGAAGCACGAGTGCGAATGGCGTATCTTCTCTGGTGACGGTCGCAATCCAAACGAACCGTTTGAAGACATTTCCTTCAATCGATGGGAGCTTGACGCAGTCGTTCTTGGCTGCGCGATGCGAGAAGAACAGCGCTCCGAATTTCGGAGAATCGTTTCAAATAACTATCCTCACGCGCTCGCGTACCAAGCGATACCGGCAAAGCACCGTTTCGGTCTCCAGTTCTCGCGCGCGCTATAGCTGCATTCGCGCAGCTAATCCCGCTTCGCGCGTACCTGTTCGCGATACCAGCCGTCGCCGGCTTGTGTCGCGCGTAGGATGCGCGTGCGTTCGGCGGCTTCGCGCTCCGTCTCCGAACGAACCACGCCTGTGAGCGCGCTGGTCTCGCGTTTGAACGGGATCACTTGCACGAGCGGGGTGTTCTTTTCGAGCGTGTAGCGGCCGTCGGGCGCTGTTGGGAAGAAAGGAAAGTGGATGTGGCTGTGGTAGGCGTCGGTATCCACGACGCCGCTGACGATCTCCACGATGTCTTCGCCGCGATTGAGCAAGGGCGTGAACAGGCACGACCAACCTTTCGGGGTGCGGATCGTCCAGTGATTGTGAAACTTCGCCGGCGGGCGTGGGCTACGCGGGTGGCCTTCGACCTGTTCAGGCGCGTGGAAACTCACCATCGTGCGGTCGAAATCCCAGCCTGCGTCGAGGCGCTTGCCGTTGTCGGAGATTTCCAGACGCACGGTCGCGGCGAGCGGCAGCACCCAGCCGAGACTCATTGCGTCGAGCACCGGCATGCAACGCTTCACGCTTAGGCCGTTGTTCGTGGTGGAAACGCGCGCGTGCGCGACGGGCGGCAATTTGCGCCACCATGCCGGAAGAAACTCCTTCGCCGGCCGCGGCTCGGCGATCACGCCCTTGTCCTCAGGCGCGCACAGGAATTCAATCGGAGCGTTTGAAAAGCGCATATTTGCTCGTCGTACTCACCTCACTTCGATGGGAAGGTCGGTTTCGCGTCAGCGAAACCGGGAAGGGCGCGTCCTTGGCATTCGAATGAGCCTCGGAGATCACCTCACCCGGCCGCTGCGCGGCCGACCGCCCCATGGAGGCGTTGGCGCTATCGTTAGTGGTCGTCGCGGTCGCGGTCGCGGCCGCGGCGACGACGATGGCCGTCGTCATCGTGATCATGGTCGTCGTGCCAATGCCGATGGCGATCGCGGCGGCGATGGTGGCTGTCGTCATCGTGCGAGGAGTTGGAACTCGAATTGCTGGAGTGGTTCGAGCTTGAGTTCGACGAATGATTGCTCGACGAATTGTGCGAGCGGTTGCTCGACGAATTCGAGGACCGATTCGAGCTCGAATTGCTGGACGAGTTCGAGGAGGAATTGCCGACGAACACGAGCCTTGCGTCATCGCCGGTGGACACGGCAGACGCAGGCGCAGGCGCCGGGCCGTGGACGAGCACGCGGCCGATCCGCGGCGCGGGATCATTGGCGGCGGCGGACGCGACGCCGCCCGCGGCCAGCACGGCGGCGATCATGCCGCCCGCCAGAAGCGTGAATTTCTTCATCAGGAGTCTCCCTCTTTCCGGCACACTCCGGAACGAGACCTCCTTGCCGCCCTGGCGCTGACACGCCACGGACACGGAGTGTCAGTGGCGCGTCAGTTTTGAGCGCTATCTATTTGTTTTGAGCAGTGTGGAAGACCGCTTCCACGCGCAGCTCATCGCCAGCCACGCGGTACAAGACAATGTACGGCGTGCGCGTGATCACCAGCCTACGGACCGGCCCATCACCTTCAAGAGGCGCGGCCAAGGGCATCTCGGTCTGAGTCGCCACACGCTGCACAATCCGAACCCAGACACGCTGGGCGCCACGCGGGCTCTCTTGCTCCAAAAATTCTTGGATGTGCTCTAAATCGCGGATCGCTTCAGGCGACCAAACAGCCCTCACCGGCCGTACTTCTGCTCGAAATGGGCGACGACCTCATCGTGTGAGATGTATGCCTTGTCGCCGGCTAGGCGCCGCGCAAGTTCCGCTTGCTGTTCGTCGCTCAACGGGCTCTCGACGCCATGATCCAGTGCGGCCTCAATATCAGCGATAATCATGTCCTGCTCGTCCTTGGGAAGCTGGCGGAGGCGTTCGATGATGAGATCGAGCTTGGTCATGGGCCAAATATATACAATTCCAGGCGGTTCCGCTAGCAAGCGCCATGCTTCTCCTCACCGCCCTTGGCACGCTTGCGCAGATCAAAGCGGCCGCTGACGAACTCGATCGCCACGACCCCTCGCCCGCCGATGCGGTGAGTTGGTTCGAGGAGAGCCCGAACAAATTTCGGCTCGAAGTGTATGTGCCCACCAAGCAGGACGCTGCGAGCGCGCAAGCCATTGTCGGCGCGGCGGCGCCGGAGCTGACGCTGAAGCAAAAGAAAGTGAAAGACGCCGATTGGGTTGCGATGGCGCTGGAAGGTTTGCCGGCGGTGCGCGCGGGGCGTTTCGTGGTGGCCGGCGCGCATGCGCTCGCGGGCGACCACAGCGGACGCCAGAAAATTTGGATCGAAGCGAGCGAAGCATTTGGCACGGGACATCACGGCACGACCTGGGGCTGCCTGATGGCGCTTGAAGGCGAGTTGCGAAAGCGGCGCGTGCGCAGGGTGCTCGATGTCGGCGCGGGATCTGGTGTTCTCGCGATCGCCGCGGCGAAGGCCGGCGCGAAAGGCTTAGCCATCGAGATTGACCATCGCGCGGCGGCGATCGCCGAGATCAATGCGCGCCAGAATGAGGTTGGCCAAAGCGTGCGCGTGATCGCCGGCGATGGCGCGCGTTTTATTGCCGGGCAGAAGTTCGATCTGGTGTTCGCGAACATCTTGATGCGGCCGCTGATCAAGCTCGCCCCGAAGCTCGTCAACGCCGTTGCGCCGGGCGGGACGTTGATCCTTTCAGGCCTGCTTCGCTCGCAAGCACCGTTGGTGCGCGAAGCCTACGCCAATCGCGGGCTGATGCTTGATCGGCGCATCCCCAAGGAAGCGTGGCAGACCTTGGTGTGGAAGAAGCCTCAGCGCGCGTAGACGTTGAACGCGTAGTAACACACATCGGCGGCACAGCCGGGCATCTGCACTTCGACGGCGTGCTGGCCCGTGGCGGGCGGGCGAACTTCAATCACCGGAATGGCGTCGCGCAGTAAATCCTCGCCGATGACAATGCCGTTGACGTTCACGAGGCGCATATCGAGGTCGCGGCAGCGATTGTCGCACACGCCGACGATGCGATATTCCTGGCCGGCGCGCAGCGACAAGGAGAAGCGCCGCGCCTCGCCTTGGGCAAGGCCGCCGGCGAACGGGCCGGCGGCGCGGGAATAACCCTGCTGCGCCACAAGTTGATCGGTGCGGGACAAGCGTTGGGCGAGGTCGCGGGCGAAGGGATCGGGCACCTGGGCGAATGCGGGCGCGCAGGCGAGCGCTGCAGCCAGCACCGCCCCCGCCATCGCTTTAACCCATCTCGCGCCCATGAAACCCACTCAAACCCTGCAATCGCGCCGAAAAAGCGACGATGCGGTCTTAAACCCTGACACCGAAGCGCTTAAACTTGGGAACAGCATGACCCGGGGCCGCTGAACCCGCCCTGAACTTTGTAATCAATAATGGAATTGGGGACTGTCGACGTGTTCCAAAGCTATGACGATCCTGGCGGTCCAGCCCTCGGGCGCAAGCACCTGCCCCAATTGCGCAAAGCGCTGAAGGCGCTCTCGCTCGATGGCATCATCGTTCCACACGAGGACGAATGGCAGAATGAATATGTGCCGCCGGCCTATGATCGCTTGGCGTGGCTGACGGGCTTCACCGGCTCAGCAGGCGCGGCGATGGTGCTTGGCGATAAGGCGGCGATTTTTGTCGATGGGCGCTACACGCTTCAAGTGCGTGCGCAGGTCGATGGCAAACTATTCGAGTACCGCGATCTGATCGAAGGCGGCGTGACGCAATACATCCGCGAACGCGGCAAGGGCCGGCGCATTGGATACGATCCGAAGCTGCACAGCCCCGACGCCCTCGATCGCTTGCGTGCAGCAGCGGACGCGGCGGGCGCCACGCTCGTGCCGCTCGCACCCAATCCGATCGACGCGATCTGGGATGATCGCCCGGCCATTCCTGCTGCGCCGGTGGCGCCGCACGCGGAGAAGTTCGCGGGCGAAGCCGCAGCGGCGAAGCGTCATCGGTTGGGCGCAGATCTCGGCGATGCGGATGCGGTGGTGATTACCTCGCCTGCGTCCATTGCGTGGTTGTTCAATGTGCGCGGTGGCGATGTTGCGCGCTCACCGCTGCCGCTTGGCGAAGCGATCCTACGCGCTGATGGCAGCGCGGATTTGTTCCTCGCGGAAGCGAAAGTGTCAGGTGAATTGCGCGAATGGCTGGGCAATGAAGTGTCCGTCCGCCGGAGCGAGGAGCTTGGCCCGGCGCTCGCGGCCATGGCCGGCAAGAAGGTGCGGCTCGATCCGTCGAGCGCGTCGGCCTGGTATTTCGAGCAATTGAAGAACGCGGGCGCCGAGATCGTGCGCGGGCAGGATCCGGTGGTGATGCCGCGCGCGTGCAAGAACGCGGCGGAAGTGGAAGGCGCGCGCCAAGCGCACAGGCGCGACGGCGCGGCGGTGTCGCGCTTCCTGCACTGGCTGGCGACAGAGGCGCAGACCGGCAAAGTGACAGAGATAGAGGCGTGTCAGAAGCTTGAAAGCTTCCGGCAGGAAACCGGCGCGCTGAAGGATTTGTCGTTCGATTCGATTTCGGGCGCAGGGCCGAACGGCGCGATCGTGCATTATCGCGTGACGAAAAAGACCAACCGCAAGCTTGGCCGCGGACAGCTTTTCCTGATCGATAGCGGCGGCCAATATCTCGACGGCACGACCGATATCACGCGGACCGTTCCCATAGGCCGCGCGACAAAAGAAATGAAGGATCGCTTCACGCGCGTGCTGAAGGGCCATATCGCCATCGCCCGCGTGCGCTTTCCGAAGGGCACCAGCGGCCATCAGATCGATGCGTTGGCGCGCATGTCGCTTTGGGACGCCGGGCTTGATTACGATCACGGCACAGGCCACGGCGTCGGCGCGTATCTTGGCGTGCACGAAGGCCCGCATCGGATCGCGAAAGCGCTCAACGCAGTGCCGCTGGAGCCCGGAATGATCGTCTCCAACGAGCCGGGCTATTACAAAACGGGCGCATACGGCATTCGCATCGAAAATCTCGTCGTGGTGACGCCGGCGGGCGACATTGAAGGCGGCGAGCGGCCGATGCTTGGCTTTGAAACGCTGACGCTCGCGCCGATCGATCGATCGCTGATCGTGAAGCCTCTGCTCAGCAAGGAAGAGCGCGCCTGGGTCGATGCGTATCACGCGCGCGTGCGTGCCGAGATCGGCCCGCAGCTGACGGGCGACGCTAAAGTTTGGCTAGAGGCGGCGACGGCGCCGCTCTAGGCTCGCCCCGTCGACAGGGCGGCAGCGGGGAGCGGGGCATGTTCGTTGGACACTACGCGGCGGCGATGGCGGCGAAGGCTTGGGAGCCGAAGGCGCCGATGTGGACTTTGGCTGCAGCCTCGCAATTGATCGACATCGGCTGGTCGGGCTTTATCATCGCCGGTGTCGAACACGCGCGCGTCGACCCCGCCCTGCCCGGCTCGACGCTGGTGTTGTACGACATGCCGTGGACGCATTCGCTGCCTGCTGTGCTCGCGTGGAGCATTGGCGCGGCGTTGCTGGTGAAGTTCGCACTGCGTTTGCCAAATTGGGCGAGCGCAATGGTAGGGCTCACGGTGTTTTCACATTGGTTGCTTGATTTCCTGGTTCACCGGCCGGACCTGCCTTTGTGGCCGGGCGGCGAGAGCGTCGGGCTTGGCCTTTGGAATTATCCCGTGCCGGAGCAAGCGTTGGAGATTGGTTTGCTGGCCGTATGCGGCGCGGCGTGGGTCGCGAGCCGCAAGACGCTTGGGCGCTTCGCCTGGCCGGCGATCGCGTTCATCGGGTTTCTCGTTGCGTTGCAGATCGTCGCCATGCTCTCGCCGCAGCCGGCGGGCGAGTTGGCGGCGGCGAGCGGCGTGACGATCCTTGTGATCTATGTCGTGGTGGCGGCGATCGCCGGACTGACGGATTTGCGCGGCAAGCGCGCAACTTGAACGCCGCTATTCCTCCAAATCCTCGCGCGCTGCGTTTGGACGCGCCATGAGAGCGGCGGTCTCGATCGCCGAGCGTACGCGATCGGGACGCTCCATGGGGATCATATGGCCGGAGCCTTCAACCGTCGCGATGCGCGCGTCCGGTCGCATCGCGGCGATGCGCTGAACCGTGTCGTCTCGCGTCGTGGGGCGATGCTCGGCGCGCAGGATCACAAGCGGATCGCGGAAGCGCCGCAGCGCGGCGAATGGGTCGTGACGATGCGCGCTGAAGGTGGCGGCCTCATAAGCGGGCGCGCACGCGAGCTTGACGCCGCCGTTCTTGGGATCGTCGCTGAAGCCGTCGCCGACATAATCGGCGATCATGTCCGGCGTGAATGCTTTGAAAATGCCGCGCCCGTTCAAAGCGGCGAGCGCGGCGGCTTTGTCCGGAAAATGGGCTCTGCGGCGCGCGGCGCCCTTGGCGAGGAAAAATGTGTAGCGCTGCAGCAGCGGCGCGCCGGGAAGCATCGCGGCGGCGTAACGAATGCTTGGCATAATCACCGGATCGATCAGCGCCAAGCCATTGATGAGATCGGGACGCTTGCCCGCCGCGAGCAGGCTCACAGTGGCGCCCATCGAATGGCCGGCGAGTGTTACGGGGCGGGTGAAGTTGCGTTCGATCAGCGCAAGCAGATCGTCGCGATGGCGCTGCCAGCCCGCATACCCAAAAATTGGCGCGGGCAATGTCGTGAGGCCGTGGCCTCGTGCATCGAGGGCGAGCACCGAAAAGCGATCGCCCAAGGGCTCCAGCATGGCGCGATACGCGCGCGCGTTGAAACCGGTGGCGTGCAGGAAGACGATATCTGGCGAGGCTTTCTCTGCTCCGAAAGCGATGCCGGCCATGGCGCCGCCTTTGAGCTCAAACGACACGCGCCGGAATGTTTCCGGGGCGGCAGATGCGGTGGCGGCGGTGTCATTCACGGGCGGACACTGGCGAGTGGTTCGGTGGCGATCAAGCGATTAGCCAAACACCCGACGCAGGATGTCGGTCGTTCGCCGCACAGGATCGCGACGAATGGCGCGCTCCTCCTCGGCGATGAAGAAGAAGCAGCCGTCGAGCGCCTTGGTGGTGGAGAAATTGATCACCTCGGTGCGGAGCTGCGTCGTCATCGACGCCATGCCGACTTCGCGCAGCGCCGAGCGCAGAAGCGTGAACGCGCCCGATTGAGTCAGCGCTTGCGTCATCGGCGGGCGCAGCAATGAAGTGAGCCGCGTTTCGGTGCGGCCGCGCAGATAGGTCGTGGCCGAATTCTCGGGGCCGCGCACGATTTCGATCGCGTCGCCGATGGTGATGGTCCGTACGGCGTTGACGAACGCGCGGCTGGCCTCCGGCATTGTGCGTTCCGCCGCGTGATTCAAACTCTCCTGCAATTGATCGAGCGGCCCGGCCATGCCCATGGGCCGCAAATTGCGTTGCGCGTCGCCCAGCAGGCCAGGCAACGGGATGCGCACGCGGCCATCGCTGAAAAAGCCGTTGGGCTGGCCGAGGCGCGTCGTCGCGTTCATCGCCGCGAGACCAAGCGCGTCGCGGACGCCGCGGCTTGCGTCGGCTTGCGTGAGGCTGTCGAGTAAGGGACGCTGCGCCCAAGCGGGCGCGGCGAACGCTGCGGCAAGGGCGAATACCAATGTGCGGCGGTGATTCTGCATGTGCCATTATAGCGCGCGGTCACATTGCGTAGCCGATTGTGACTGCGCCTGGGGATGGTGACGCCTGACAAGGCCGCCGGTTTGGCCCATGGTCGTTCCGCATGACGCTCTCTGAATTGATGCCGAAGCTGCACTACCCCACCCGCGCCGAGAAATTGGCCGATGGTTGGGTGCATGGCGTGGGGCTTGTTGTGTTCACGCTTGCCGTGGGCGCAGCGCTTGGGCTGGCGATCTGGCAAGGCGGGCTCGGTATGGCGAGCGCGGTTGGCGTGTACGCCGTTTGCGTGATCACGATGATCGGCTGCTCGATGGCGTACAACATGGTGGAAGAGCCGAAGCGGAAATCGCTGCTGCGGCGTTTCGATCACGCGGCGATCTTTCTGATGATCGCCGGCACGTACACACCGTTCACCACCATCCGCTTCGATGGCGCGTGGGCGATCAGCATGACGAGCATCGTTTGGACGCTGGCGCTGATCGGCGCCGCGGGGAAGCTGTTTTTGCCGGGC
This sequence comes from alpha proteobacterium U9-1i, assembly GCA_000974665.1. Classification (NCBI taxonomy): domain Bacteria; kingdom Pseudomonadati; phylum Pseudomonadota; class Alphaproteobacteria; species alpha proteobacterium U9-1i. The sequence goes on from BBSY01000005.1 coordinate 10,441, forward strand.
GTTTCGAAACGCATCTGGCTCGTGTTTTACATCGCGTTGGGCTGGCTCGTGGTCGCGGCGACCGGGCCGATGTTGGCTGGCGTGCCGCTGGCGGGGCTTATCCTGCTGGCGATCGGCGGATTGCTTTATATGGCGGGCGTGCCGTTCTACATCGCCGAGCGCCTGCCCTTCCGCCGCGCCATCTGGCACGGCTTCGTGCTTCTAGCGGCGGGCGTGCATTACGCAGCGGTGCTGACCGGCGTTGTGTTTGCGTAGCGCGAAGCAACAGCAACTGTTCGTCATCCCGGACACGCGAAGCGTGATCCGGGACCCAGGGGCAAGCGACGAGCCCTTGATCCCCTGGGTGCCGGCTCTCCCCTCGATCGGCCGGGATGACGGATATGTGCGAGCGTGTTAGCCGGAGTGAGGAGCCCTTTCATGTCCAGCACCTGCTTCGACGTTAAGATCGAAAACCGCATCGCGCACATCGCTTTGAACCGGCCCGATGCGCACAATTCGATGATCCGCGCGTTTTGGAACGAGTTGCCGGCGATTGTGCGTGAGATTGACACTGAGGCGCAGGCCCGCGTGATCGTCGTGTCGGCCAACGGCAAGCATTTCTCCGCCGGCATGGATTTGAGCGTGTTCAGCGACGATGCGTCATCGGGCGCGATGCAAGGCGACCGCTACGCGCTGGCGGAGGCGTTCCGGCGCCACGTGCTGCTGTTGCAAAAGACGTTCTCCTGTTTGGAGGACGCGCGGATGCCTGTGCTGGCGGCGATACAAGGCGCGTGCGTGGGCGCGGGCGTCGATCTGGTGACGGCGTGCGATGTGCGCTACGCGACGGAGGACGCGTTCTTCCAGATCGCGGAGATCAATATCGGGATGACGGCCGACGTCGGCACGTTTCCGCGTCTGTGCAAATTGATCCCTGAGGGCTGGGTGCGCGAACTGGCGTATTCGGGCGCGCGCTTAAGTGCGACGAAGGCCAAGGAGATCGGGCTCGTGAACGAAGTGTTCGCGACGCACGAGGCGCTGTTGGCGCACGTGATGGGCGTGGCCGCCGCAATCGCGGAAAAATCACCGGTCGCGGTGGCGGGATCGAAGCGCATCATCAATTACGCCCGCGACCATTCGACCGCGGATTCGCTCGATTACATCGCCACTTGGAACGCCGGGATGCTCGCGCCGGCGCACATCGCTGAAGCGTTCGCCGCGAAAGCGCAGAAGCGCGCCGCGGTGTTTCCGGATTTGCATCCGCTGCGGCGGAAAATGTAGTAGGCTTTGCACATGGACATTCGTTTCATCCCCCCTGGCCGCAATCCTCCGCATGAGGTGAACGCCTTCGTGGAAATTCCGCAGGGTGGTTTGCCGGTGAAGTACGAACTCGACCAGAAGTCCGGCGCGCTGTTCGTCGACCGGTTTTTGCACACATCGATGCTTTACCCGTCGAACTATGGCTTCATCCCCAACACGCTGGGCGAGGACGGCGATCCGATCGACATATTGGTGGTGACGCCGATGCCGGTGGTGCCGGGATGTTTGATCCGCGCGCGGCCCGTGGGCATCTTGATGATGAGCGACGAGAAAGGCGTGGACGAGAAAATTCTCGCCGTGCCCGTCGATGCGCTGAACCCGTTCTACAAGGACGTGAAGACGCACACGGATTTGCCTCCTTTGCTGGTCGATCAGATTGCGCACTTTTTTACGCACTACAAAGATCTGGAACCGGGCAAGAAGGCGAGCGTCGGCGAATGGTCGACGCTCGATGTGGCCTACGAGCGCATCAAGTTGGCGATCGAGCGCAAGAAATGAGCGAGGCGGCCGCGGCGAGCGAGATCGTCAGCGCGTTGGCACGCGCCGCGCGCGTTGCGGCGGAAGCGGCGGCGCCTCTCGTTTCCATTGAAATCGCGTGGCTGGCGGCGGGCGATGTCGCGCGCGTTGAGACGCGCGTCGTGCGTAAGACGCGGACGCTGTTGTTCATGGGCGCGGACGCGTTCGGCGCCGACGGGGCGCACGTGGCTTCCGGGTCGAGCGTACACCGCGTCGGGGATTAGTCTTCCATCCCCTGCACGCGCGGTGCGATCCAGCGCATTTCCGTGAGCACGGCGCGTTCGGTGAAATCCGGATCAATGGCGTCAAACGGCTGGCTGGGGCCATCATAGCCGGCGGGCAAGCTGTAAACCCGCCAGAAGCGGCCCGATTCCGACGTGGAGCAGCCAAAGGCCACAGCGCCCTGATATGGTTCAGCGCCGCAAAACGCGACCTCCGCGCGCGGCGCTTGAGCGTAGGTGCTAACACCGATCGTCTCGCCCGCGCCGCTGCGCACGGCGGGCGAACGCGTGACGATGGAATGGACGTAGGCCGCGTCATGCGTCGGCAGAACGCGGAATTGCTCCGCGCCGTTGGCGGAGAGCGTGATCGCGGTGAACGCGTGGCCTTCGATTTGATCCGGCGTTTCGGCGACAGCGAACCCCGGCGCCGCGGCCGTGAGCGCCGCAACGCTCATGGGCAACGCCGCATTGATGCCCGCAGCACCATTGAAGCCGATGCTGAGATCGGCCTCAACGACGGGCGCTTCGCTAATTGCGGGCGCTTCTTCTTGCTTTGGCGCTTCGCTGGATTGCCCGCACGCAGCGAGCGCGAGCGCCAAAGCAAAAGCGACGCGTCTCAACTGAAAACCTCAAACAGCCCCGCCGCGCCCATGCCGCCGCCGATGCACATGGTGACGACGGCTTTCTTGGCTTTGCGGCGGCGCCCTTCCATCAAGACGTGGCCGACGAGGCGCGCGCCGGTCATGCCGAAGGGGTGGCCGATGGCGATGGAGCCGCCATTGACGTTGTATTTTTCCGGATCGATGCCGAGGCGATCGCGCGAGTAGAGGCATTGCGAAGCAAACGCTTCGTTGAGCTCCCAGAGATCAATGTCGTCCACCTTCAAGCCTTGGCGCTCAAGCAAACGCGGCACAGCGAAAACCGGGCCGATGCCCATTTCATCCGGCTCGCAACCGGCGACTGCGAAGCCTTTGAACAGGCCGAGCGGCTCAAGACCGCGCTTCTCCGCTTCCTTCTCGTCCATCAACACGACGGCGGCGGCGCCGTCGGAGAGTTGGCTTGCATTGCCAGCGGTGACGAAATTACCGGGCCCGCGCACCGGTTCGAGCTTTTGCAGGCCCGCGAGCGTCGTGTCGGCGCGATTGCATTCGTCTTTCGTGACGACGTAATCGACGAAGCTCTCGGCTTTGGTTTCCTTGTCGACGACTTTCATCTTCGTCGGCATGGGCACGATTTCATCGTTGAAGAGGCCGGCAGCTTGGGCGGCGGCGATGCGCTGCTGCGAACGCAGCGAGTATTCGTCCTGATAATCGCGGGCGACGTTGTAGCGTTGGGCGACGATGTCGGCGGTTTCGATCATCGACATCCAAAGCGCCGGCTTGGTTTTCATCAGCTCTTCTTCGGTGATGTGATAGCGGTTGGCCTGCCCGCTCAACTGCACCAGCGAGATCGATTCCACGCCGCCGCCGATTGCGGCCTTGGCGCCTTCGTTGGTGATGTAGTGCGAGGCTTGCGCGATCGCTTGCAGGCCGGAGGAGCAGAAGCGGTTCACGGTCGTGCCGGATGTCGTCACCGGCAAGCCGGCGTGGATCAGTGAAAGGCGCGCAATGTTCTGACCGGTCGCCCCTTCCGGCGCGCCGCAGCCGATCACCACGTCCTCGATCTCGGCCGGATCAAGCTTCGAACGCGCTACGGCGTGCTTGATCGCGTGGCCCGTCATCGTCGCGCCGTGGGTGTTGTTGAAGCCCCCGCGACCTGACTTGGCGAGGCCCGTGCGGGCGTAAGAGACGATGACTGCGCGGCCCATAAGCGTTCTCCCTGAACTTGGCGCGCAAGGTAGGCGCGCGCCAAGTTTCAGGAAAGAGCCGCCGTTACGTTAGGTGCGCCCGTTACGGCGCGTTTGGGCCGCCGTGCGGGTTCACGCCGCTGAAGCCGACGTCCTCTGGCGTGGGCGGCGGCGCGGTGGCGACCGGCGACGCGGCGGCGCCGCCTTGCTGGAAGATGCCCCGGCCGCGATCCTGGATCCACTTGGCGATATCTTCCGCCAACACCCCGGCGACGATGCCGATCAGCGATACCGTGAACGGGTTGAGCGTGCCGGAGGTGCCCGCCTGCTGCACGGATGAGGCGATCGAAAAGCCGGCGATGGTGGCGTTGGCGAGCACATAGAACGCGAGCGCCGCGCACATGCCGAAGATCAGACGCACGACGATTTCAGCCATCGTCACCGGCGCGGCGCGGTTGAGGTACGCGGGGAAAAGATAAAGCAACGCACCAAGCGCGCCCATCAACAGCACAAGCATCGTCGACAGCAAAGCGGGATGGCCCTGCGCGAAGAAGGCGCTGACGCCAAGCGGGCTCAAGGTGCGCAAGGCGAAGGCTTCGCCGCGCACGCGCGCGTAATGCTCGTACTCAGGCACGACGCTTTGCTGGAGCGCGAAAATGCGACGGTTGGACTCGGCAACTTGGCCGCCGATGAGACGCTGACGCGCGACGAGCGCGCCGCGCTCGGCGCTTTGGCCGTCGAGGCCCTCTTCGGTGGTCGCGAGTTGGCGCACTTGGGTATTGAGGTTGGCGACAACTTGTTGATCCGCCGGCGTCAGGCCAGGGCGGCCGGCGAGCGATTGAATGCGCGTGTTGAGGGCGCTGGTGTCGAGATCAGCGGCCGCGCTTGGCCCGGCAATGTTGGCGCGCGATTCAATCTCGGCGATCTGGCCGACGATTTCGCTGCGTGTTTGGTTGGCTTCAGCCTCAGCGCTCGTCACCGTGTTGTCGATCGCGGCGATGCCTTGCTCGATCTCGATCAATTCACCGCGCGGCGCGGAGGTTTCCGCTTCGAGCTGTTGGATCTGCGCATCAACTTCGACGAGGTGATTGATGTCGACGAGCCCGTTGGTGCTCGGCGCGATCTGTGCGACGCCAAATTGGAAATCGCGCGAACTGAACACAAGCGCGCTCAAACCCAGCACCGCGATCATCGCCAGCGCCAGCACCACGCCAACAGCGAATTTGTAGAACGTCATGGCCGCCATCCCCTTCTGGTCGGCGCGCGGGGGTCCCGCCTCGCGCATTCCGGCCAACCTCTCTAGCCCAAGGCGGCGCGATCGGGTTGGGCTTTTTTAACCATGATGGCAGGGAGCTGACCCGCCTTTGACGAGGCGATGGGCGGCATCGCGCCGCTTTCAAGGGCGTCGTGCACGTTTCCGTGAATATTTTTTGATTTGTTCAATTTTCTCTTGTCAGTACTCAGGAGTCCGGCAATAGTCCGCGCACGCCTCCTCCCCGATGCGTGACAATTCAAAGCCTGGAGCCATCGTTATGTCCCTGAAAACAGCCGCTAAAACCCTGCTCGCCGCCGTCGTGATTTCCGGCGCGCTGTTCTCGGGCGTGGCCTCTGCCCGCAATGAGCAAGTGTACACGGTGCGCCTGGCCGCGCCGGTCGCCGAAGCGACCCGCGTGATCGCCGACAACGCACTCTGGAATTGCCAAGGCGACACCTGCGTCGCCCGCCCCAACCATGGCGTGTCTGTCCGCTCGTGCCGGCAATTCGTGCGCGAAGCTGGCGCGCCGGTTTCCGCCTATGGCGCAGAAGGCCGCCAACTGAGCGCCGACGAGATCAGCCGCTGCAATGCCGCGCTCGACAGCCAAACGCTTCAAGCGGCAAACTAAGCACCACCACGACGCCGCACACAGAGCGCGCCGCCAGCCTGCCAGCTGGCGGCGCGTTTCTTTATGTACTTGAACGGCCGCGCAATTCCTCACGCCAAGGATGCGGGCCGCAGGGTTCGAGGTTCATGGCCGAGAGCGCTGGATCGTCGGCAACGCGCAAGCGGGCTGAGCCAGTGAGGCCGTCAATAAGGTTGTGGGTGAGCGGCTGGAGCCCGCCGCTTTGGTCGCGGGTCAGAACCAGCACGCCATGTGCGCCGCTGGCGCGGGCGCCGCCGGGGCGATGCGGCAGGTCGTAAGTGATGCGCACCCGAAACGCGTCGCCACCGCTTTCCACGACATAACGCGGTCGGTCGAACAGAATTTCGCGTTGGCTGTCATATACAGCGGCGATCGAATCCGCGCCGAAACGGACGCCGACGCCAGCGGCGCAAGCGGCCTGGCCGGCGCTCCATAAACCAGCCAATTCAACGGGCGCGCGTCGTCCGCCGCATCCAGTCGCGGCCAGGGCAAGACACATCAACGCTAGGAGCGAACGCACGCGCGCCATGGCATTTGGGCTACGCTGCACTGGTTGACGCGTTGTGAACGACGAGCGGCCCTGGTCAAAGCACTGGCGGCGCCCCATGTGACCGCGGCAGCCTGATGGACCAAACGATCTCCCACCGCCCGCCCCCCGCGCCGAGCGCTTCCGCGTTGCTGGAGGATTTGATCGACGTTTTCCCGAATGAACGGGTTTCATTTGGGGAATTGATCGATCGGCTGGACCTGCGCGCGCATGGGGTTTTGTTGCTGATCCTGGCGCTACCGATGTGCATCCCCAACGTGCCCGGCATTTCGACGATTTTTGGCGCGCTGATGATGCTTCCGGCGCTTCAGCTAACATTGGGCCAGCGGCGCTTGTGGGTTCCCTCAAATGTGAGGGCCTGGACGTTTCCGCGTACGGGCCTAACGCGCACCTTGGTGGCGACGATCCCGACCTTGCGGCGCTGCGAAGTGTTGGTGAAACCGCGGCTCTCGCTGCTGACGCGGTTTCCGGTGACGATCCTCGTCGGCCTGCAAACGTTGCTGATGGCGTTTATTCTGATCCTGCCGATCCCGTTCGCCAATTGGCCGCCCGGCATGACGGTGGCGATCACTGCGTTGGCGCTGTTGCAGCGTGACGGCGTGTTGATGCTGCTGACGATCCCGGCCGCTATCGCGTCGGTGGCGTCGGTCTATCTCGGCACGCGCCTCGGGCTTGCTGCCTTCAACAGCATCGCCGACTGGGTGCAGGGATTGATCGCTGGCTTGAACTAGCCGCGCTTGATCAGCCAGCCGAGGCTGGCGCCGTCGCGTCCCATTGCTTGCTCAACAGTGCGGCCAGCCTGCGCGCGCGGTTGCGTCGCGCCGCGCTGAAACTCGATCTCGCCTTCGCCGGCGCGGCGATCTTCGTCGGAAATCGGCTCATACACTTGAACGGCAGCGCCCGAAGCGTCGGCAATGCATTCGCGACGTGAGCCATCGGATTCACGGATGCGCACGGCGACGACGCCTTCATCCATGGCGCTCGCGAACGTGATGCGCGCTGGACGCGCCGAGACACGGCCAAGGCAGGCATCGATCGCGGGGATGAGCTCCGGCAGCACACTGGCCCAGGTTGCGCGCTCGCCGGCGTTCACACCGCGACGGGCGCATCCTTGGTAGGCGACGCCTTCAAACAAGACGTGCGCCACGTAAGGCAAAGCGGCGCCGCTGGAGATTTGGCATTCCTGCTGCATCACGGTGATCGTGAGCGGACCCGCGACGACACGCATGCCGTTGGCGCGATAATCGCGCTCGCCGGTGAGAGCGCCGTCATCGCCCAAGCCGGGGCGCGAGAATTGCGCGTAGTCGCTGAGCAAGCTCAGTTCCCAGGCGCCCTCTTCGCCGCCGAGCGCGCCGATGCCGCCCGAGGCCTGGAAATCACCTTCGTAGAGCGCGCGCGTGGCGGCGTCCGCCGCCCCTCCGAGAGCGGCCAATTGCTCGGCCGCGAGCTGCGCTTCACGCTCAGCATTGGTGGGGGGCGCGTTCGCCTCCTCGCCGGAAGGCGCGGGCGGTTGGCACGCAGCCAACATCGCCGCTGCCGCCAGCGCCGTGACGATCCCCAAGCCGCGGACCCGGTTCCGCATACTGCCCTTTCCCGACGCCAATGCGCTTCGCGCCACCCATAGCAGACGCCAACGCCGTCGCGAGAGGGTAGTATAGCCACATGCACCGTGATTCCGGCGCCCCAGTGTACGAGTTTTTCGCGGGCGGCGGATTGGCCCGACTGGGGCTTGAGCCGGATTTCGCCTGCGTTTTCGCCAACGACATCGAACCGGCGAAGACCCGCGCCTATCAGGCCGCGTTCGGGGCCGAGGGTTTGCGCCTTGGCGACATCACCCAACTCACCGCCGCCGACCTGCCCGGCCGCGCCGCCTTGGCGTGGGCGAGCTTCCCCTGCCAGGACCTTTCACTGGCTGGCGCGCGCGGCGGCCTGGACGCGGCGCGCTCGGGCACGTTCTGGGGCTTCCATCGGCTTATCGAGGAACTCGTCGGCGAGGACCGCGCGCCGCCGGTGCTGTCGCTAGAGAACGTGTGCGGGCTCCTCAGCTCACGCGGCGGCGCCGATTTCGCGGCCTTGGTCGAAGCTTTGGGCAAGCTGGGCTATCGCGTCGGCGCGCTCGAGATCGACGCGGCGTTGTTTGTGCCGCAATCGCGGCCGCGCTTGTTCATCGTCGCGATCCGCACCGCGGCGCCGCGACACCTGATGGTGCGCGAACCGGTTGAACCGTTTCACTCGCAGGCGCTGCAGAACGCGGTGGCGAAACTGCCGGAACAGGTACGCGCGAGTTGGATCTGGTGGCGGCTCGACACGCCGCCGCAACGCAATACGCGGTTGGTCGATGTGCTCGACGATGCGGAGTGGGATGCGCCGGAGAAAACTGAGCGGCTGATCTCACAAATGAGCAATTTGCAGCGCGCGCGCCTCGATAGCATTCGCGCCAGCGGCTATCGCGAAGCGGGGGCGGTGTTCCGGCGTATTCGCATCGAGGATGGCGAGCGCGTGCAGCGCGCGGAAGCGCGATTTGACGGCATTGCCGGGTGTTTGCGCACGCCGACGGGCGGTTCGAGCCGGCAAATCCTGATGATGGTGGAGCATGGCCAAGTGCGCTCGCGCCTCATCACGCCGCGCGAAGCGGCGCGGCTGATGGGCGTGCCCGATCATTATCCGCTACCCGAAAGCCAAACCGCGGCGTTGCATTTAATTGGTGACGCCGTGTGCGTTTCCGCAGTGCGCTGGCTTTCACAGCGTTTGCTTGCCCCGCTCGCGGGCGCGGCGCGGGCTGAGCTGAGCGCGTGACCCCGCGCGCGCACGACGTTTTCGATGACGCCAAACGCTCCGCGGTGATGCGCGCGGTGAAAAGCCGAGACACGGCGCCGGAGCGCGCTGTGCGCGACGCGGCTTGCGCGGCGGGCTATGCGCGACGCTACCGTTTGAGTGGCGGAGGACTGCCCGGTAAACCGGATTTGGTGTTTGGCGCGATGCACAAGGCTGTGTTCGTGCATGGCTGCTTTTGGCACGGCCACACGTGCAAACGCGGCGCGCGTAAGCCGAAAGACAATGCGCGCTACTGGAGCGAGAAAATCGCCCGCAACCGTGCACGCGATGCGCGGGTGCTGCGTGAGCTGGGCGATGCGGGCTGGAGCGCGCTGGTGATTTGGGAGTGCGAGACGCGGGACAATGCGGCGCTCAGGGATCGGCTTTCGCGCTTTCTCGGCTGAGAGCCGCCGGCTTCCAGCAGGCCGCGACGTTCGTCGCTCTCGCCGGGATGCTCCGCCCGCGCGCATCGTTGGCTTGCCATCAAAGCCGCCAACGCCCCTGCCCCGACTACCCGGATGACCGTCATGCCGGACCTCTAGATTGCGAATAGTTCTCATTAGCAGGTGATTTAGGGCGAACGTCAAGCGAGCAGGTGAGAAATCGTGCTGTCTAGGCGGCTGTTCGGCCCTTTTGCAGGCCCACGGGCCGCGCGAGCGGCGCTTCGAGCGTGAAGGAGAAAACCGAGCCTTGGCCGAGTTCGCTCTGCGCCTGCAATTGGCCGCCCATCAAGCGCGCGAGCCGAAGCGAAATCGAGAGCCCGAGGCCGGGCCCTTGCGCATGACGTTCGCCCTCGCTCATCCGCGCGCGCCCCAGAACGACGGCGACTTGCGAACGCGACATGCCGCAACCGGTGTCAGACACGATGAAAGCAAGCTTCACGCGCCCCGGCGTCGCCGCCTCCTGCCAACGCAGCTCAACCCGCACGCCGCCGTGGGTGGTGTAGCGCACGGCGTTGGCGATCAGGTTGAACAGGATCTGACGCACGCGCAGCGGGTCGACATCGACGCGCGCTGGAACGTCGGGCGCGATGTCGAGGAAAAGTTCGAGGCCCTTATCGTGCGCGGCGCTGCGGAATGCGCTTAAGACGTTGCGAGCAAGTTCACGCACGTCGGTCGGCTTCGGTTCAACGCGCAGCATGCCGTTCTCAAGCCGATCGAGGTCGGCGAGATCGTCGAGCACAAGACGCAACACGTCGCCAGCCTGCACCAAGACAGCGATTTGCTGGCGCGCGTCGGGTGTTATGGCGGCGCGCTTCAGATGCTCAGCGGCGCCGATGAGCGCGGCCATGGGCGTACGCAATTCATCGCGCATCCTGCGAATTGTATCGGACTTCGCTGCTGCGGCCGCAGCCGCGGCCTGGCGTTCGCGCGCGGCGGACGCTTCCGCGCGCGCGTGCGCCTGATCGGACGCCACGAGGCTGCGCCACAGATTGAAGCCAAAGCCGAGGAACAACACCGCGCCGATCAGCGGCATCAGATCGAGCGGGTTGTCAGCGCCGCCGATGAAATAGTCCGCGATCGGCAAACCGATCAGCATCCCGATCGTCGGCAAAAGGCCGGCGATCGCGAACGGCGGATAGGCGCGCAAAGAGGTAGCGCCGTTGGCGAGGCCGGCGATGATGTAGATCACACCGAGCGTCTCGCCATGGACGTACGGCGCAAACCAAAGCGCCGGCGCAATGAGATTGCCGTAGGCGCTCTGCGCGAACGTCCAGGCGATCATGGCGCGATTGTCGGACGGCGGATCACCGGCCTCGGCGCGCTTGGCGAGTTGGGCGTAGAGGCTGCGATCGGTCCAAACCAAACCGACGAACAGTGCGAACCAAAACAACGGCGCGAGGCTTTGCAGGATGGCGATCGCGACAAGGGTGACGATGCCGGTGCCGATGGTGCGCGGCAGGAAGTTGGTCACACGGTCGCGCCCCAGCGCCATGAAGGCGCGCGCCCGCTTGGCCTTCAGGCTGGAGTCGGCCCGGTCGGCGGGGCCGAGAAGCAGCGTCGGGGGCGGCGCGTGTGACAAACCGCAGGCGATTGTGGACAAAGCCCCCTGCGGCAAGGTTAACGATCCTGTCAGATTGACACGCGGGCCTTATGGTTCCAGTTGATTGAACGTTCAATCTAGGGGGTGTTGATGCAGAAATTCCTGATCTCGGCATTGGTCGTCGCGCTGTCGACGTTCGCAACGCCGGCGGCGGCGGAAGTCGTGAACGCCTCCCCTGGCAGTTTCATGCTGCGCGCCGAGGAGATCGTGAATGCGGAGCCGGACAGAGTTTGGCGCGCATTGAGCCGGGTGCAAAATTGGTGGAACGCCGCCCACACTTATTCGGGCGATTCCAGCAACTTGCGCTTAGCCGCCCGCGCTGGCGGCTGCTTTTGCGAAACCTGGGGCGCCGGCCAATCGGTCGAGCACGCCCGGGTCGTGATGGTCTCGGACCTGGAGGGCGTGCGGACGCTACGGCTCCTCGGGGCGCTGGGGCCGCTTCAGGACATGGGCGTATCCGGCGTGCTGACGTTCTCGGTCGCGGAAGACGCCGCGGGCGCGAAAGTCACCATGACGTATCGCATAGCAGGCGACCCGGCTCTGGGTCTGGATTCCCTTGCACCCCTCGTTGATGGGGTCTTGAATGAACAATTCGGGCGGCTCGTACGTTATTCGCGTGGCGAGGGGCTTAATTGAGCACCGCGTTCATGTTGGGCTCAGACCCGCCTGACGAAAATTCAACTCGATAGCGGGCGTCGCCCGGCATTCGTACACGGAGGGATTCAATGATCCGCAAACTACTGATCGGCCTGTCGGCCGTCATGCTTATGGCCGCTTGCACCACGACCGACATGGTCACCGGTGAGCGCACTCGCAACAACACCGGCACCGGCGCCATCCTTGGCGCGCTCGGCGGCGCCGCACTCGGCACGCTCGCCGGCGGCGACGACCGCCGCAACGCGCTCATCGGCGCGGGCATCGGCGCGCTCGCGGGCGCGGGCATCGGCCAATACATGGACCGCCAAGAACAGAACCTCCGCGAACGTCTCGCCGGTTCGGGCGTTGGCGTGACGCGCGTCAGCCAAAGCCAAATCATGCTGAACTTCCCGGCCGACCTCACGTTCGACTTCAATCGCGACGCGGTGAAGAGCCAGTTCGTGCCGACGCTGGGCCAAGTCGCCAGCGTGCTCAGCGAATACCCGCAAACCACGGTGGACGTGTACGGCCATGCCGACTCGGTTGGCGCGGATGCGTACAACCAAGACCTCTCGGAACGCCGGGCGATGAACGTGTCGTCGGTGCTGATGAGCGGCGGCGTGATCCGCCAGCGTCTGATCGCGACCGGCTACGGCGAAACCCGCCCCGTGGCCGACAATTCGACGGATACAGGCCGCGCCCGCAACCGCCGCGTTGAAGTGTATATCAGCGCCTTCCAGGGCTGATCCGAACGACGTCAACAACCAACGCCGCCGCGCCTACGAACGCGGCGGCGTTTTTGTTTCTGGAGACCGCCATGCGCGCATTATCGATCGCATCTGTGTTGGCCTTGGCGCTGTTTGCGTGTTCACCAGCTGAAGATGCGAAGGCGCCCGAGGCAGCGCCGGTCGCCCAACCGGCAGCCGCCGCGCCTGCCCTTCCCGCGATTGATCCACCATGGGACGGCGCGCGTGCGGCCGGCGTCGATTTCCGCGCGGTGGGCCAAGAGCCGGGCTGGTTGCTCGACATCTACACGCAGGATCGCATCGTGCTGGCGTGGAATTACGCGCAAAGCCGCGCCGCGTTTCCGCTGACGCCGCCGCAAAGCCCGCAGGAAGGCGCAACGCGCTATGAGACACAAGCTGATGGCCACACACTGGTGATCACGACGCGCCGCGCGCCGTGCCAGGACGTGATGAGCGGCGAGAATTTCCCGGCGACGGTTGAGATCGTGATTGATGGCACGACGCTGCAGGGATGTGGGAGAAGCGCTTAGGGGCCTCACCCACCCCCGGATGACGTCGTAGCCGGCAGTCCGGGGCCTATAACCACGAACGTCTGAGTTTATGGGCCCCGGACTCGCGCGTACCGCGCGATCCGGGGATGGGTGCGAGCTCAGACCCGCGCGGGTTTGCGGTTCAGACGACGCGGCGGACCACTGTTCGACCACACATCGTTGCCCTTGCGGTCACGGCGATCGCCGCGATCGCGGCCCTCTCCATCACGCGCGTGCGAGGCTTGACGGCCATCTTGTTTGGCGTGGGCGTGGCCGTGCGCATCTGAAGCGTGATGCTTCTTCGGCGCGTGTTTGCGATCTTGCTGAGGACGTTGCTGCTGCTGCGGACGATCGGACCGTTCCCCGTCTTGGCGGCCGCCTTCGCTGCGGTGACGCGGCGGGCGTTTTTGCTGCTGCGGACGGCCACCGCCTCGGCCTTGCGGCTTCGGGCGTGGGGTACGGTCGTCAGGACCTGGCGTGGCGAGCGAGAACTCCGTCTTCATCACCGGCACGTCTTGCTTGGTGAGCTTCTGGATGTCCTTCAGATACGCGCGCTCATCAGGCGCGCAGAAGCTGATCGCGAGGCCAGTTTGGCCAGCGCGCGCGGTGCGGCCGATGCGGTGCACGTATTGCTCGGGAACGTTGGGCAGATCGAAATTGATGACGTGGCTGACTTCATCGACGTCGATGCCGCGCGCGGCGATCTCGGTAGCGACGAGCAAGCGCGCTTTGCCATTCTTGAACGCTTCGAGTGCGCGTTCACGCTGGCTTTGACTCTTGTTGCCGTGGATGGCGTCGGCGCTGAAGCCGGCATCCCACAATTTCGTGACGATGCGGTTGGCCCCGTGCTTGGTGCGGGCGAAGACCAGCGCGCGCGAGATCGACTTGTCCTTCAACAGCACGTGCAGGAGATCCTGCTTCTTGGCGTTGTCGACGTGGATGACCGCCTGCTCCACGCGCTCGGCGGTGGTGGACGGCGGGGCGACGGCGACGCGCTCGGGATCAGTGAGGAACTGACCAGCCAGCTCGGCGATCGGCGCCGGCATGGTGGCTGAGAAGAATAGTGTCTGACGCTTTTGCGGAAGCAATTTCGCAATGCGCTTCAGATCGTGGATGAAGCCCATGTCGAGCATGTGATCGGCTTCATCGAGCACGAGGATTTCGACGGCGTCGAGCTTGATGCTGCGTTGGCTGACGAGATCGAGCAGACGGCCCGGCGTGGCGACGAGCACATCAACGCCGCGCGCGACAGAAAGCTTCTGCTTGTGCATGGACGCGCCGCCGTAGACGACGGCCGTCGAGAGCCCGAGGAAGCGGCCATAGGTGCGGAAAGATTCCGCGATCTGGCTGGCGAGTTCACGCGTTGGCGCGAGGACAAGCGTGCGGCACGCGCGGTCGGTGGCGTGCTTGCGGACGTTGTGCAGGCGATGAAGGATGGGCAGCGCGAACGCCGCCGTCTTGCCGGTGCCGGTTTGGGCGAGGCCGATCAGATCGCGCTCGCGGAGCACTATGGGAATCGCCTGTTGCTGGATCGGCGTGGGGTTGGAATAGCCTTCCGCGGCGAGCGCCTTAAGAATGGGCGCCGCGAGGCCGAGCGTTTCAAATTGAGTCACGTGTATTCTTTCACGCCGTGCGGTCACGCTGCGGCGTTGAGTAAGGAACGATGCGACGGCGAAGAAGGGCGGCGAGCTGAAATGCTCAAAGCCGAACGTCGATGGTGGCGTTCCGGGGGACCGCGTTCACATCAGGGCAAATGCCCGCGAACGGTCGCTGGGGCGGGATATCGGCGCAAAGCGTTGAAAAGTCAATAACGCCGGCGGCCTAGGCCGCCGCGCCCGCCACAATTAGCCATGATCGCAGAATCTCAGAATACTCTCCCGACCTATCCGCGCGGGAGATGCGCCTTGGCCAAGCTCTATTTTTCCTACGCCGCGATGAACGCCGGCAAGTCCACGATTTTGCTGCAGGCGAGCTACAATTATCGCGAGCGCGGGATGCGGACGCTGCTGTTCACCTCGGCGCTCTATGCGGCGACCGACGACGGGCAGATCACGTCGCGCATCGGCATCGCTGACGACGCTGAACTCTATGCGGCCGAGGACGATCTCTACGCGCGGATCGAGACGCTCACCAAGGCTGGCCCGATCGCCTGCATCTTCGTGGACGAAGCGCAATTCCTGACGAAGGACCAAGCCTGGCAGCTCGCGCGCGTCGCTGATCGGCTCAACATCCCGGTGCTGTGCTACGGCCTGCGCACGGATTTCCGGGGCGAGCTGTTTCCGGGATCAGCCGCCCTGCTCGCCATCGCGGACTCGTTGCGCGAAGTGCGCACCATCTGCCATTGCGGCAGCAAGGCGACGATGGTGGTGCGGCAGAACGAAGATGGCATGACGCTCACCGAAGGCGATCAGGTGTCGATCGAGAAGACGATCTACACCTCGCTCTGCCGCCGGCACTGGGAAGAAGAAATGGGGCGCTGGCCAGCGGCGGAAGCGGTGGAGCCGCAGCGCAAGCGGGCTTAGGGCAGCGGTGTCTGCACGCGAAAGCGCGGGATCCAATGTTTCAAGTCGGCGGCGAAAATTCCGCTTGTGATCGCTGGATCGGCCGCGAGCAGCGCGGCGGCCTCGGCTTCATCCGCCGCCAGCACGATGGCCATGCCGCCGTCGTCGCTGCCGAAACGGCCGCCCGCAAACAGCCGGCCTTGGTTTTGCAGCTCCTGCATGTAAGCGGCGTGCGGTGCGAGCCCTTGCTGGCGCAGAGGCACGCCCTCGCGCCACGCTGGGCCCGGACGATAGAGGAACAGGTAAAGCTGCCGCGCTTCGCTCGTGGCGTCGGGCTGGGCGTTCGCCTTCACGGCGCTCAGTGCGCCCACGCCAGCGATGGCGCCACCCATGATGAGATCGCGCTTTGACCAGTGCGTCATACTCGCCCCTTCGCGCTTGTCGCGACCTCACCTTTTGACGGAGGACGGACAGCGCCAAGAGTGAATCTTGCGCACTTACATCAAAAGCTGCTGGCTGCGACGGTGTGGCGGGCCCGACGCCCGCCACACTTGGATCACGCGGCTTGCTTCGCCTTCGCGCCGAAGCGCTCGTAGAAGCTCTCGTTCTTCGCGGCCATTTCGCGGAGCAATTTGCCAGGGCGGAAACGTTCGCCATAGGCATCCGCCAAGCGGTCGGCCTCTTTCACGAATGCGGCCGTGCCCCAGAAGAGATCGATGTAGCTGACGCAACCGCCGGTGTACGGGGCAAAGCCCCAAGCGAGGATCGAACCGACATCGGCGTCGCGTGGATCGGTGATCACGCCTTCTTCGAAGCAGCGCGCAACTTCCACGCATTGGCGGAACAGGAAGCGCTTGGTCAGCTCCAGCTTCATCTCAGGCGGGCATTCTTTGACCTTGATGTCGATCTTCTCTGACAGCTCCGGCCAAATACGCGCAGGTTTGCCGTCCTGGCCGTACTCGTAGAAGCCCTTCGCGGCCTTGCGGCCGACGCGGCCTTTTTCCTCGACGATCCAGGTCAGCAATTTGCCGCGTGGGTCTTTCGAGTAATCGACACCTGACGCTTCGGCCGTCGCCTTGCTGACTTTGAGCGCGGTGTCGAGGCCGACAGAGTCCGATACTTCAAGCGGGCCCATCGGCATGCCGCATTGGCGGCCAACGTTTTCGATGATCGCCGGCGCGATGCCGTCGTGCAGCATTTCCATGCCTTCGACGGTGTAGGTGCCGAAGCAGCGCGAGGTATAGAAGCCGCGGCTATCGTTCACGGTGATCGGCGTCTTTCGGATTTTGATCACGTAGTCGACGGCCTTCGCGAGCGTCTCCTGGCTGGTTTCCTTGCCCATGATGATCTCAACGAGACCCATGCGCTCGACCGGCGAGAAGAAGTGGATGCCGATGAAATTCTTTGGACGCACGCTGGCTTCGGCGAGACCTGTGATCGGCAGCGTTGACGTGTTGGAGCCGAACACGGCGTTTTCGCCAAGCACCGCTTCCGCTTTCTTGGTGATATCGGCTTTCAAAGCGGGGTTCTCGAACACTGCTTCAATAACGAGATCGCAGCCTTTGAGATCGTTGTAATCGGTCGATGGCTTGATCAGGGCGAGCAATGAATCGCCTTTTTCCTTGGTGGATTTGCCGCGGCTCACATCCTTTTCGACGATCTTGCGCGAGTAATCCTTGCCCTTGTCGGCGTTTTCCATCGACACGTCGATGAGCACGGTTTCAACACCGGCCTTTGCTTGCACGTAAGCGATACCAGCGCCCATCAGACCCGCGCCGATGACGCCCACCTTCTTGATCTCCGTCGGCGGGAAACCTTCGGGACGATTGGCGCCCTTGCCCAGCGCCTGCATCGACACGAACAGCGAACGCACCATGCCTTTGGCTTGCGGCGTGTTCGCGGTTTTGACGAAGTAGCGGCTCTCGATACGGAGCGCGGCGTCGATCGGCACCTGCATGCCTTCATAGATGCAGGAGAGAATGTTGCGCTGCGCGGGATAGTTCAGGTTCGTTTGCTTCGACACCATCGCGTTGCCGCCGACAGCAGCCATGCCGCCGCCCGGCGTGTACGGGCCGTCCTTCACCCGGTAGCCTTTCACGTCCCACGGGGCGACGTGGTTCGGCTTGCCCTTCAGCCACGCTTTCGCCGCTTCGACGGTTTTGCCGGGCTCGACAACGTCATTGATGAAGCCAAGCGACTTGGCTTCTTGCGGGCTCTTGTCGCCGCCTTGAAGGATGATCATCGCCGCGTTTTGCACGCCGATCAGGCGCGGCAGACGCTGTGTGCCGCCGGCGCCGGGCAAAAGACCGACCTTCGCTTCGGGAAGGCCGAGCTTGATTTTCGGATTGTCCGCGGCGACGCGATAATGGCCGGCGAGCGCAAGCTCCAAGCCGCCGCCAAGCGCCAAGCCTTCGAGCGCGAACGCCACCGGTTTGCCGCAGGTTTCGAGCGCGCGATAGACCTTGTTGAGCGCGAACGCCTGCTCGAATTGCGCCTTGAGCTTTTCTTCTTCCGATTTTGGCGCGGCCTTATCGCTCGCGCCACGTTGGTTCATTTCGCCAAGATCGGCGCCGGCGCAAAAGCCCGAGGCTTTGCCAGACGTGAACACCGCGCCCTTGATCGCGGCGTCGCTTTTGATGCGATCAACGACCTCGTAGAGATCCTTGATCACGCCGCCGGTGATCGTGTTCATGGATCGGCCCGGCACGTCGAACGTGATGAGCGCGATGCCGTCGCTGTCGACGTCGATCTTGAAGTTTTCCATACCCTATTCCTCGCAGTGCAGCTTTCCTCCCCCGTTTACGGGGGAGGTGTCCCGGACACAGTCCGGGACGGAGGGGGCGCAGCGCGCGCTGCGCAAAATCGTTTCAAGCGTTCCGTACAGGTTCTTGTAGACGTCATTGTTCGACACGCGAACGATCCGCCAGCCTTCGCGGCTCAAAACCTGATCTCGAATTTGGTCGTGCTCCAGCTCTTCCTTCGTTGCGTGCGTAGCGCCGTCCACCTCAACAACCAAACGGGCTTCGATGCATACAAAGTCGGCGACATACGCCTTGATGGGGTGCTGTCGTCTGAATTTTAGGCCGTCGAGCTGGCGACGACTAAGTCTCGACCATAGGATCGTCTCGGCACCGGTCAGCCGCGCCCGAAGCTGCTTTGCCCACGGTCGGGATTCGCGTTCTTGCAGACGGATGCGCGGCGGCGCCCCCTTCGTCCCCGCGTTCGCGGGGACACTTCCCCGTTTCACGGGGGAAGAAAACGGAAAGCCACCGCGCGTCATTAGTTCACGCGTTCGATCACGGTGGCGGTGCCCATGCCGGCGCCGACGCAGAGCGTGACCAGTGCGCGCTCCTTGTTCGAGCGTTCGAGTTCATCGACCATCGTGCCGAGGATCATCGCGCCCGTGGCGCCGAGTGGGTGGCCCATGGCGATCGAACCGCCATTGACGTTGACCTTCTCCATGTCGAGATCGAACGCCTGCACCCAGCGCAGCACCACGGCGGCAAAGGCTTCGTTCAGCTCCCAAAGATCAATGTCCTTGGTTGTCATGCCGAGGTTCTTCAGGAGTTTGGCGGTGACAAATTCAGGCCCAGTGAGCATGATCGCCGGTTCGGAGCCAATCGAAGCGCCGCCCAGAATGCGCGCGCGCGGCTTCAAGCCCAACGCTTCGCCCATTTCCTTGGTGCCGATCAGCACGCCGGCCGAGCCATCGACGATGCCCGATGAATTGCCGGCATGGTGGACGTGGTTGACCTTCTCCACTTCCGGATAACGCTGCTGAATCACAGCATCGAAGCCGGGCATCACTTCGCCTTGCATCTTGAAGCTGGGCTCAAGCGCGCCAAGCGATTGCAACGTCGTGTCGGGGCGCATGTGCTCGTCGTGATCGAGCAAGGTAACGCCGAGCTGATCCTTTACGGGCACGATCGACTTCTTGAAGCGGCCTTCCTTCCACGCTTTGGCGGCGCGGGTTTGGCTTTGCACGGCGTAGGCGTCCACATCCGTGCGCGAGAAGCCGTACTTCGTGGCGATAAGGTCAGCGCCAACGCCCTGCGGGGTGAAATAGCTTTTCATGGCGATGCTTGGATCGGCCGCCCACGCGCTGCCGCCCGAACCCATCGGCACGCGGCTCATGGCTTCAACGCCGCCGCCGATCGTCATTTTCGCTTCGCCGGATTTCACCTTGGCGGCGGCGATGTTCACGGCTTCCAAACCCGACGCGCAAAAGCGATCGACTTGAACGCCGGCGACGGATTGCGCGTAATCGGCGTTCAACACGGCGACGCGGGCGATGTCAGCGCCCTGCTCGCCGTGCGGCGAGACGACGCCCAGATAAACGTCGTCAATCGCCGAGGTGTCGAGGTTGTTGCGGTCACGCAGCGCCTGCAGCATCTGCGTGGCGAGCGCGAGCGCGGTTTGCTCGTGCAGCGTGCCGGTATTCTTGCCTTTGCCGCGCGGCGTGCGGACGGCGTCGAAAACGTATGCGTCAGTCATCGTCGTACTCCTTTGCCTCCTCCCCCGCCTGCGGGGGAGGTGTCGCCGAAGGCGACGGAGGGGGCGCGTAGCCATTGCCCCCTCAGTCTCGCTTCGCTCGACAGCTCCCCCGTAAACGGGGGAGCAATCACCCTGGGTGGAACCGGAGTCGTTCCTGGCGCAAAGCAGCGCCTACTCCGCTGACCGCTGCGCTCGGGCCGAGCACAGCGCGGCAAACGTGCTACGTCGCGACCGTCACTTCACCATTGAACGAATTGGCGATGAAACAGGCGTCGTGAGATTTGTGATGCAACTCGGCGAGTTCGTCCGTGCTCGGGCGCTTGTCGCCGGAAAATTCGATGGCGGGCTTCAAGGTCACTTTCGTCATCGCGATCTTGCCGGCGGCGTTCTTGCCCATGACCCCTTCGGGATTGTCGATGTAGCTATCGACGATGAAGCCGCCGCGGCGCGCGAAATCGAGAAACCACAGCATGTGGCAATTCGAGAGCGAGGCGACGAGCAATTCTTCCGGATCCGCTGCGTCGAGGCGCGAGAGCGGGACCTTCACAACGTGCGGCGACGATGAACCAGGAATCGACACGCCGCCGTCGAACGAAATTTCGTGCGCGCGCGAATAGAGATTGTCGCTAAACGGCTGCTCGCCGCGCATCCAAGTGATGGTGGCGGTGTAAGTGGCCATCTAATCCTCCCCCGCTTGCGGGGGAGGTGTCGCGCGCGCAGCGAGCGACGGAGGGGGGAGTAAGCTGCCCCCCCTCGGTTTCGCTTCGCTCAACCACTTCCCCCGCACGCGGGGGAAGATATAACCCGCCAACGCCATCAGAACGCCTCCGCCGCGAGCGCCATCACCGGCTCGGCGCCGGTTTTGAGTTTGGCGAGATGTGCGCCGGCGTCTGGGGTGACGCGGGCGATGAAGTAGCGGCCGGTGGCGATTTTCGTATCGTAGAACGGATCGGCGCCGCCGCCGTTCTTCTTCGCCGCGAAGGCAGCCTTGGCCTGCAGCGCCCACATATAGGTGAGCGCCGTGACGCCGAAGAGGTTCAAGAAATCGTGGCTCGCGGCGCCGGCATTGTCGAAATTCGCCATGCCGTTTTGCATGAGCCACATCGCCCCTTCCTGCAGCTGCGCTTTGGTGGCGGCGAGGCTGTCGAGGAACGGCTTCAGATCGGCGTCGGCTTCGTTGGCGTGAATGAAATCGTCGATCTCATTCAAGAACGCAAAAATCGCACGACCGCCATTGGCGCCGAGCTTGCGGCCGACGAGGTCGAGAGCCTGGATGCCGTTGGCGCCTTCGTAGATCATGGCGATGCGCGCATCGCGCACGAACTGGCTCATGCCCTGCTCTTCGATATAGCCGTGGCCGCCGAAGATTTGCTGGCAATTGGTGGCGTTCGCGTAGCCTTTGTCGGTGAGGTAGCTTTTGATCACGGGCGTGAGCAACGCCATGTAATCGCCGGCCTTCTCGCGCACTTTCTCATCGGGCGAGACGTGCAACAGATCGCCTTGCAATGCCGTCCAGAACGCAAACGCGCGTGCGCCTTCGTTGAAGCTCTTGGCGTCGAGCAGCATGCGGCGGATATCGGGGTGGACGATGATTGGATCGGCGGGGCCGTTCGGATTTTTGGCGCCGGTGAGCGAGCGGCCTTGGAAGCGATCCTTGGCGTAAGCGACGCCGTTTTGGTAGGCGACTTCGCTTTGGGAAAGGCCCTGCACGCCAACGCCCAAGCGCGCGACATTCATCATCGTGAACATGGCCGCGAGGCCCTTGTTCTCAACGCCGCAGAGATAGCCCACCGCGTCGTCGTAATTCAGCACGCACGTCGAATTGCCGTGGATGCCCATCTTTTCTTCGATCTTGCCGCAGACGACGCCGTTGCGCTTGCCGGGCGTTCCATCGGCGTTGAGCACGAATTTCGGCACGATAAAGAGCGAAATCCCCTTGGTGCCCTGCGGCGCGCCTTCGATGCGCGCGATCACCAGATGGATGATGTTGGCCGCCAGATCGTGCTCGCCAGCGGAGATGAAAATTTTCTGCCCGGTGATGCGATAGCTGCCATCGGCTTGCGGGATGGCTTTGGTGCGCAGCATGCCGAGATCGGTGCCGCAATGCGGCTCCGTCAGATTCATCGTACCGGTCCACTCGCCGGTGACGAGCTTGGGCAGATAGGTTTGCTTTTGCTCGTCGCTGCCGTGCTGGTGGATCGCTTCGTAAGCGCCGTGGCTGAGCCCCGGATACATGGTGAAGGCCATGTTGGCGCTGGAGCACATTTCGCTCCACGCCATCGCCACCACGTGCGGCATGCCTTGGCCGCCATAGTTCGGATCGCTGGAGAGCGCCGGCCAGCCCGCTTCAACGAATTGCTTGTAGGCGTCCTTGAAGCCGGGCGGGGTTTTCACAGAGCCATCGTCGCTGCGCACGCAGCCGTGCTCGTCGCCGATCTTGTTCAGCGGCGCCAACACGCCTTCGCAGAATTTCGCACCCTCTTCGAGCACCTGCTCGATGAGATCCATCGGCGCATCTGCAAAGCTCGGCAGGTTCGAATAACGCTCGATGTCGAGAACGTCCTTCAGCAGGAAGCGATACTCGCGAAGCGGTGCGGAATAAGATGGCATCGTTGAACCTCGAGATCAGGGATTAGGAAATGGGGATGCGGATCGGGCAAAGGCCCAACCCCCAATCCCGAAAACCTCATCCCTAGTGGGCGTCTTCGAGACGCTTCTTGGCTTCGCGTTCGAATGCGCGTGCTGCGCCCATGGCGGCGGGGGCCGCCGGTTTCGAAAGGAAGTCTTCAAGCTGACCGGTGAATTTGTGCAGCATATCGATGGCCGCGTCGACTTCTTCGCGTTGCGCTTCGAGGGCGACGATGCGGGCCTTGGATTTCTTCAACGCGGTCTGCGCCTGCGCGCGCTGGTCGATGCCGTAAAGGTCGAGCAATTCCTTGATCTCGATCAGCGAGAGGCCGACGCGCTTGCCGCGCAGGATCAATTGCAGGCGCCCGCGGTCGCGGTGCGAGTAGACCCGGTTGAGGCCGTCGCGGCGCGGCGTTAGCAGGCCCTTATCCTCGTAAAATCGGAGCGCCCGGGCCGTGACCCCGAACTCCCGCGCCAACTCCGAGATCGTGAAGGTTCGATCGGTGTTCGGCATGGGCGCGTCCTCCTGATTTTTTGCGTCAGGTTGACGTAATACCCAAGTTACGGAAACGTCAACGTCAAGCTGACGCTGGCGTCACGATTTTTATATTAACTCTAAGCAAGGTTGGAGGCGCTGACGTCTCCCGGGGTCCTGCAGCCATTCAGAGCCATGGTGATGTCGAGTTCGGCGATCAAATGCTCCAGCACCGAATGGACACCCTCTTCGCCGCCCAAGGCGAGCCCATAGACGTAGGGCCGGCCGATGCAAGCGGCGTGCGCGCCAAGCGCTAAGGCCTTGAAAACATCGGCCCCGCAGCGAACGCCGCTGTCGAGCAACACCGGAATTTTGCCGCCGGCGACGGCGACCACGCCCGGCAACGCATCGAGCGCGCCAATGCCGCCATCGACCTGCCGGCCGCCATGATTGGACACCAAGATGCCGTCATAGCCCTCCGACACCGCCTTGGCGGCGTCATCGGCGCGCATGATGCCTTTCAGGATGATCGGCAGCTTGGTCCAGGAGCGGATTTTGGCGATCCGCGCCCAATCGAGGCCGGGGTCCGAAAAGACCTGGGTGAACTGGACCGCCGCGCCGAGCATGTTGTCCTCAGGCGGCTGCGCCAGCAGCGCCCGGAAGGCGGGGTCGGAGGTGTATTGGGCGATGCCCTGCCCCTTGAGGAACGGCAGAAAGCCGATGTTCAGATCGCGCGGCCGCCAACCGAGGATCGTGGTGTCGAGGGTGATGAAGATGGCTTTGCAGCCGATCGCCTCGGCGCGTCGCACGAAGCTTTCGGCGATCGCATCGGACTTGCCCCAGTAGAGTTGGAAGAAGCGCGGGCCATCGCCGTTGGCTTCGGCGATCTTTTCCATCGGAAATGACGCCTGGCTCGAAATGATCATCGGCACGCCCAGCCGTTTTGTTGCGCGCGCGACCGCGAGGTCCGCATCGGGGTGCATCATTTCCAACACACCAATGGGGCAAGTCATCAACGGCGCGGGCGCGCGCACGCCGAATATTTCTGTCCCGAGATTACGCTCGCCGGCGCCGCCTAACATGCGTGGCGCGATGGGGCGCCGCGCGAAGGCCGCGCGGTTAGCATCCATCGCGCTTTCCAATCCAGCGCCGCCAGCGGTGTAAGCCCATGCTTCGGGCGACATCTTTTGTTTCGCCGCCGCTTCGAGTTGCGTGAATGACGTGGGGATATCGGGTTTGGCGCCGCTCAATCCGCGCAGATAGATCGCGCCTTGAATTTCGGGCCCGAAATTTCTTGGCGGTTTTACTGCGTCGGACATGGTTTCTCCCCCGTTTACCACTTTACGCGACATTAACATGGCCCCTCGTCTGATCGACACTGCAAAGTCGTGGGTGATTCTTTGGAATCATCAGAATTTGGCGTGTGCGCGAACGTGATGGACGGACGCGCACTCGAACGGGGCGAGGCAATATGAGCGGCGCGCAAAATTGGAGCGTGAAGGGCATCGACCCGAAAGTTCGGGAAGCTGTCCGTGAAGCTGCCGAACGCGAGGGCTTGAGCCTCGGCGAGTATCTGAGCCAAGCGCTGCAGAAACAAACGCACGCTGCGCCCAGCGCAGCGCAAACACGTTTGCGCGCGTCGCGCGTTGGCGCCCCTTCCGTCGTCGAGGACGAAGAAGAAGATTGGCGCATCACCGGCCCGACGCAGATGACGCGCGCGCCGGACGCGCAGCGCCTCACCCAACGCATCGAGGCGATTGAGCGGCGCACGCAACTTGCGGTGACCGGCCTTGATCGCGCCGTCTCGACCATCGACCGCTCCGTGCTCGGCCTTGCCGCGCGCGTGGAAGACGCTGAAACCGTGTCGCGCGAGAGCGCTGACCGGATCGCCGAGGCGCTCGACCATTTCCGCGTCGCCGGAGACACGCTGGGCGGGCGTATCGAGCAAGAAATTGAAGCGAGCCGCGAGGCGCTCGATCATGCGGTCTCTGAGCTGAGCGAAAGCAAGAGCGAATTGCTTTCGGCGAAAGAGCGCCTGGAAGCTCAGGCCAGCGCGGCGGAGGAAGTTGCGCGGCGCGCCGAGGCGGCGGCGAATTTCCTGGCTACGGAGCTTGAAAATCGCGACGCCGCGATCGGCCACAAGCTGGGCGCATTGGAAGACGCGGCGCGCCAAACCTTGGCGGAAGCACGCAATGCGGCGGAAGAAGCCGCGCGCCAAGCTTCAATCGCATCGAATGACGCCGTCACCGAATTGCGCCGTTTGCAGGAGAGCTTGAGCGATCGGCTGAGCGAGACGGAGCAATCCACCCGCCGCGCAGTGGAAACCGCGATCCAGCAAACGCGCGCCGAAACGCACGAAGTTCGCGAAACGCTGTCCGACATCAATGCGCGCATCGCCGCCGCGAGCGAGCTTGTGGGCGATCACGCCGAACTCATCTCGCGCATCGAACGCGCCGAGGCCGGCGCGCGCGAAAGCACGGCGGGCCTGCGCCAAGCCGCGGGGGCGGCGATCGCTGACCTTCGCAACGCGCAGCTCTCGCTCGCCGCGCGACTGAAGCAAGTCGAAGAAACGTCGGGCAAGGGCGGCGCGCTCGATCTGCACGAATTGCGGCAGACGCAAACCGATATCACTGAGCGGCTCGCGACACTCGAGGTCAAGACCCGCGAAAACCCGATGGAAAATGCGCTCGCCAAGTTCGAGAAGCGCATCGACGATATCGCCGCGAAGGTGGAAGCGGCGCCGAAGGTCGAGATTGAAGTCAAAACGCTGGACGATGCGATGCAGCGTTTGGCGCAGCGTCTGGCCGAAACGGAATCGAGCGCCAACACCGCGATCCGCACGCTTGAGGAAACGGTGTCGTCGCTGTCGGCCCGTGTCGAGAATGGGGCGCCGCAGGAAACCGAAGCTTTGCGCTCGATGCTCGAGCAGCGCCTCGACACGATGGCCAACGATCTCGCCGGCCAAGTGCATGCCGCACTTGAGAACGTCCAAGGCGAAGGGCTTGAAGAAGCTTTGGCCGACGTGAACCGTCGTCTGGCGGCCGCAGAGCGCCGCCAAGCACAAACCATCGAAGCGATCTCGATCGAAATCAAACGCATGTCGGAATCGGTCGACAAGCGCTTGCGCTCGGTGGAGGCGCGCAATGACGACGCGGCGGCGTCGGCCGTGCGTGAAGAGTTGTCGCGCATGGGCCAAACGCTGGAGCATCGCTTCGACGAGATCGAACGCCGCGAAGCCGCCGCGTTTGACCGCATGGGGCTAGAAGTCGGCCGTCTCTCCGAGCGCCTGGAAGAACGCGTTGGTGCGGTCGAAGTGCGTAGCGCCCAAGCGATCGAGCAAGTCGGCGAGCAAGTCGCGCGCATGGCCGAGCGCTTCAACCAGCGCCACGAAATTCTCGCCCGCGACCTTGGCGAGCGTATGATCGACAGCGAAGAACGTTCAGGCGCGCGCGTATCCGAAGCGATCAGCTCGATCATGCAGCGGCTGAACGAGGTGGAGGTAAACTCCGCCGATGCGATCGCCCCTGTGCAAAAGGCGGTGTCGAGCGTCGCCAGCAAGCTTGAGCAATTCAACAGCGCCCAGCCCGTGCGGCACGAGCCGGTCGGCGAGGACGTGGTGCCGACGCCGTCGCGCCGGTTCAGCGACTTCGACGCGTTCGGCGATGTTGTGGAAGAAGAAGACGATTATGTCTCGCCGATGGACGCGGCCCAGCCGGTTCGCGCCGGCCCAATCGCCCCGCCGCCACACGCACACGACGATGACGACATCTATTTCGCCGACGATCTCGAACTGACGAGCGAAACCAACGACGACGTCCTGCTCGACATCGACGCCCCTGTGACGAACACCGCGCCACCGCCCGCGAGCGGCGACGTGTTCGCCGCACCCGAGGACGATCTCACGTTCGAGGATGAATTCGTCGCGTCCGACGAGACGTCGATCCCGCCACCGCCTGCCGATGACGACCCATTCTGGTCGCCGGAAGCGGAAACAGGCGCGCTCGCGCCATTGGATATCGACGACGACAGCACTGCGATTCCGTTCGGCGAACCGCCAGTGCAAACGACCGCCGAAGCGGACGCGCAAATTGCGGCGGACGCGGAAGCCTCGCTCGCGCCTGCCCTGTTCGACGATGAGCCGGCGGCGGCGCCGTCGAAGAACGATTATCTCGCCAATGCGCGCAAGGCCGCACAAGCGCAATCTCAGCCGAAGGCCAAGACACCCGCCGAAATGGCGGCGACGCCGACCTACTCGCTGCGCGGCTCAAGCCGCATCGTGTTGTGGGGCGCAGCCAGCGCGATCGCGCTCTTGATTGCGGGCGGCGCTTGGTACGTGAACTCGCAACGTCAAGAAGCGCCAGAACCTGCGCCGGAGCCCACCTCCCCGCCCGTCGCGCGAACCAGCGAAACGCCGGCCTTCGACCCGAACCAGCCGTTCGGCACACCAGTCGAGGGCGCGGAAGCTGGCGGCGCGGAGGCCGCTGTGGTTGAAGAACCCGCGACCGCCGGGCCGATCGCCGCAACATCGGCGCCGGTGCAGCAACAAGCGGTCGTCGCCGGGCCACTGGCCCCGCGCAATGTCTCGCTGGAGCAGGCCGCTCAATCGGGCGACATGGTCGCGCAATATGAGTTGGGCCTGCAGCGTATCGCAGCCGGGCGAGGCGCGGATGGCGTGCCGCTCTTGCGCCGGGCCGCTGATCGCGGTTTGGCGATGGCGCAGTACCGTCTGGCCAAGCTCTACGAGCGCGGCGAAGGCGTTCCGGCCGATCTCGCGCTCGCGCGCCAATGGACCGAACGCGCGGCCGCCGCTGGCAATCGCCGGGCGATGCACGATCTCGGCGTCTATTTCGCGCGTGGCGAAGGCGCGGCGCTCGACGAGGCGGCGGCGTTCCGCTGGTTCCGCCAGGCGGCGGAATTGGGCGTTGCCGACAGTCAGTACAATCTGGGCGTCCTCTACCAGCAAGGGCGCGGTGTGAATGCGTCGGCCTCGGAAGCGATGTTCTGGTTCCTGGTCGCGGCGCGTCAGGGTGACGAAGATGCGGCGGCGCGCGCCGCCACTTTGGAGCCAACGCTGCAGCCTATTCAGGTGGAGCAAGCGCGCGCACGGGCGGCGTCGTTCCGGCCACGCGCGGCCAGCGGCATCGCCAATGGTGAATTCGGCCCACGCGCCTGGAACGCCCGCCAAGGGACGTAGATCGCTAGCGACGTAGGCCCTCTAAAGTCCCTGCTCGCGATGTGATTGAAACCACGCGCGGAAGCGTTGCCCTTCTGGGTTTAGGCGCCCATAAGGGCACTCGAAAAAGGCGCGGGCCTCTCCAACCAGAGCGGACGACTTGATCTATTTGCCGATCGCCGAAATGCCGGTGAACGTGCTGCTTGTCCTATTGGTCAGCGGCGCGGTCGGGTTTGTGTCGGGTTTGGTGGGCGTGGGCGGCGGCTTCATCATGACGCCGTCACTGATTTTCCTCGGCGTGCCGGCGCCGGTGGCGGTCGCAACGGGCGCCAGCCAGATCGCCGCGACCTCGTTTTCTGGAATCATGACGCAGACGCGCCGCAAAGCGGTCGATTGGCGGATGGGCATTCTGCTGTCCGTCGGCGGCGTGATGGGCAGCATTTTCGGCGTGTCGCTGTTCGAGCAATTGCTGGCGATGGGTCAGCTCGATCTGATGGTGTCGCTGCTCTACGTGGTGTTTCTCGCCATCATCGGCTCGCTGATGCTGGCGGAAGGCTTGGCGATCATGCGCGGCAAGCCGCTGCCTTCGATCCCGCTTTTGAAGCGCCCGGTACGCGGCATCGCCCATACGCTCCCCTTCCGCGTGCGCTTCCCGCGCTCAGGCCTCTACATCAGCATCATCCCGCCTATCGTGATCGGCTTTTTCATCGGCGCGCTGGCGGCGATCATGGGCGTGGGCGGTGGTTTCGCGCTGATCCCGGCGATGATCTATCTGCTCCGCATGCCGACGAACGTCGTTATCGGAACGTCGCTGTTTCAGGTGCTGATTGTGACAGCGCTGATCGTCGTGCTGCAGTCGGCGGCGACACAGACGGTGGATTTATTGCTGGCGGCGCTGCTGATGCTTGGCGGCGTGATCGGCGCGCAGTTCGGTGCGCGCATGGGCGCGGGCCTCAAGGGCGAACACATACGCGCGCTGCTCGGCGCGCTATTGCTGGCGTGCAGCTTGAAGTTCCTGTTCGACCTGATCGTCACGCCGGACGAGCTTTACACGTTGGGCTCGCGATGATCGCCCGCGCGCTCGCCGCCCTCGCTTTCGCGTTTTGCGTAAGCGCCAGCGCGCTCGCGCAAGCGCCTCAGCCGGAAACCACGTCTGGTGGGGATTTGCCGGCAGCGGTGGCGGAAGAGCAGATCACGGTGAGCTCCGATTATCGCGGCTCGCTGATCACCGTGTTCGGCGTGAATCCGGACCGGCGCGGGCGCGGCGATGTCGTGGTTGTGGTGCGCGGACCGGACCAGCCGGCGAGCGTCATGCGCAAGCGGCGGTTCCTGGGGCTTTGGGTGAATGGCGAACCCGTGCGCTTCAGCGAAGCGCCGTCGTTCTTCGCGGTGATGAGCAATCGCCCGCTTAGGCAAATCGCCAGCCCGCAAGCGATCTGGTCGCTGGAACTGGATCCCGCGGCTTCCGCGCAGCTGTCGAGTGCGGTGCCGCCTGGCGCAGATCCTTCGGCCTATCGCGCAGCGCTGGTTCGATTGCGACGTGCGCAAGGGCTCTACCAGGAACTCGGGCGCGAGGGCTTGCGGATGTATCAAGGCGGCCTCTTCCGGGCGGTGGTGCGGCTTCCGGCGAATGCGCCCATCGCCGAGTATCACGCCGACACCTACCTCTTTCGCGACGGGCGATTGATCTCCTCGCAACGCGTGCCGATCCGCATCGCGCGCGTGGGCTTCGAACGCACGATCCATGATCTCGCGACCAATTCATCGGTGCTCTACGGCTTGTTGACGGTGCTGCTGGCGCTGGCGGCGGGCGCGCTCGCGGCTTATCTCTTCCGCAGACAGTGAAACCGCCGCCGCCACCCTTCCTCCCGCGCGCCGCATTGCGGCTCGGTTTTCTCGGGCTCGCGCCGCTTCTGATTTCTGGGCTTGTGTCACTCTCAGCGCACGAAGGCACCGCGCACCTGGGCGCGGTGAGCTTTGTGATCTACGCGGCGGTTCTGCTCTCCTTTCTCGGCGGCGTGCGCTGCGGCATCGAGATCGCGCGCGCCCCCGAGGAACCAAATGCGCGGCGATTGTTGTTGAGCGCACTGCCCGCCTTGAGCGGCTGGGCCTTTGCGCTCTCAATGGTGGTGTTTCCGGTGCTGCTGGGCGCATCCTCCATTTTTGCTGGGCTGTTTGCCGCGCAATACGTGTGGGACCAACGCAGCGCCGATGCCGGCGCGCCAGCTTGGTACCCGTTGTTGCGGCAGGTGCTGACCGGCGGCGTGATGATCGCATGCCTGCTCGTACCGCTCGCGAGCGCGTTGCGGCGGTTTTAGGCGTCCGGCAACAGGCGCGCGTACGGCGCGGGCAGCACGCGATCCTTGCCGAGCACCAATGCGGTGACGCCGTCAGGGAAGATCGGCGCGAAGGCGTCGTCGCAGACATTGAGGCCACCCGTGTAGGCGCCAAACGCGGGCATCACCAAACATTGGCCGTCGGTGGCGAAACAACGGCGGCGGACGCTGCGGCCGCGCCCGGCGACTTTCGCGCATGGATGCAAATGCCCGGCGATCTCGCCCGGCGCACCGGTGGGTTCATGCCGCAGCACCAGCGGGCCGATGTGCAGCACGTCGCGCACGGCGCCGCCTAGAATTTCCGGCGCGCGGCCATCGTGATTGCCTTCGACCCAGACCCAATCGGTACAGGAGATCAACTCCTGCAACAATTTCCGCTCGGTTTCCGCCATGCGCGCGGGGCCGCCGCCATCGTGAAAGCTATCGCCAAGCGAGACGACGATATCGGGCTGATGCTCGGCGACGAGACGGGCGACGCGCGCCAAGGTCGCGCGTGTGTCGTAAGGCGGCAGCATCTGGCCGCGCATCGCGAACGCTGAGCCTTTCTCGAAGTGCAAATCCGACACCACGAGCGCGCGCGCAGCTTCAAGCCACAACGCACCGTCGGGCAACGCGCACACCATCGTGCCAGCGATGCGCACCTCGACGCATTTTTCGACGATCGCCACCGGCGCCATGGGCGCGCTTACGCGGGGGCGCGGCGTGCGTGGTGCGGGGCGTGCGAGCATAGGCATCGTTCCGGAGCTTACACGAGATTCGCGCAAGCTTCGCTACGGCGTGACAATCGGGAAATTTATGTCCGGGGTTTCAAACAGTTCGCCCATCCCCTCAAGAGACCTACGGTTACCGGTGATGCGCACGTTTCCGCTGAGCACGGCGCGCGCCATGGTTTGCGTGGCCATGGCTTGAAGAAACACCGGGCGTGCGGCTGTGATGGTTGGCGCGCCCGAAATCGTCACGCCGCTTTCATGCACCAGCACGCCGTTTGCGATGGTCACCGCGAAACGCTCGTCGCGCTCGGGAAACACCAGATTGAAGGCGATGCGGCGCGCACCTAGGCGCTCTGGGATCAGGCGAATGGAAAGCAGATCGAGCACCTGCGCGGTAGGCGTCGCGGCGACGAGATCGAGGCTCTGGGTTGTGGCGTCGCGCTGAAATACGCCGCGTTCCAATTCCTGCGCGGCCGAGAGGTACATATTGCGCCAGATCGCGCTTTCGGCCTGGTAGGCCATCTGACGATGCGTGCGCGCGAGCAAAGTGCGGGCTTCGGCATTATCGGGCGCGGCAAAGACGAGCTTGTCCAAAACCTCTGCCGCCCAGCGATAATCGCCCGCATCGAACGCGCGCTGCCCTTCCGCTAAAACGTTCGCCGCCCCGCCCATCGCGCGCACGAAACGTTGCGCGCTTTCTTCAGGCGGCAGCATGTTGAGATGCGCGGGGTTGCCATCGTACCAACCCATGTAGCGCTGATACACGGCTTGGGAATTGTGCATCATCGTTCCGTAATAGCCGCGATTGAACCAACGGCTGGCGAGGGGCTCTGGCAAGCGCACACGCTCGGCGATCTCACGGCCTGTGTAGCCGGCGTTCATCAGCCGCACGCTTTGGTCGTGCAGGTACTTGTACGCGTCGCGATGGCTGGCGATGAAATCCGCCACGCGTTCGCGGCCGAAGCGTGGCCAGCCGTGGCTTGTCACCATCGTATCGGTACGATCGCCGTAGAGGCGCAGTGATTGGGTGAGATAGTCGGCCCATGCTTTGGCGTCGCGTACCAAAGCGCCGCGCGGCGTCAGCACGTTGTGCATTGACACGTTGGCGTTCTCCGCGAGGCAGAGGATGCCGAGATCGGGTAGGAAGAAGTTCATCTCCGCCGGCGCTTCGGTGTTTGGCGTGAGCTGAAAGTCGAAGCGGACGCCGGCGAGCGTCAGCGTCTCGCCGGTATGGGTGATCGAGTGCGTGGGCGGGATGAGCGTCACCTGCCCGGCCGATATAGCAAGGCCGATGCCGGAGGTGACCTGGCCCTCAACGGTGCGCGGCAAGGTCGCGCCGAATTGGTAGATCGCGCGCCGGCTCATGGCGTTGCCGGCGATCACATTCTCGCTGACCGAATGATCCATGAACTCTTCAGGCGCGATGATCTGCACGCGGCCCGCCGTGACGTCGGCCTGATTGACCACGCCGCGCACGCCGCCGAAATGATCGGCATGGCTGTGGGTGTAGATCACCGCGCGCACGGGCAGATCACCAATCGTGCGTCGCGCGAGCGCGAGCGCGGCGGCGGCGACTTCGGAGCTCGTCAGCGGATCGACGACGATCAGCCCGCCATCGCCGACGATGATGGTCATGTTCGACACATCAAAGCCGCGCACCTGGTAGACGCGCTCCGAGACGCGGAAGAGACCGCTCAGCGCCAGCAGACGCGCGTGGCGCCAAAGGCTGGGGTTCACCGTCTCTGGCGCATCACCGCGAAGGTAGTTGAAGGAGGCGAAATCCCAGGCGACGCGGCCGTCGGCGGTGCGGATTTGCGGTTGCTCCCACGCGGCGACGAAACCACGCCGCGCGAAATCCTCATCCTCGACATCGGCAAGTGGCAGGGCTTGGGCCGTGGCCGCATTGGCGGCGCGCGTCGCGTCGCTGACTTGCGCCTGGGCGGTTTGGGCGAGCGCAAGCGCCAGCGCGGCAGCGAAGATGATCCGCATGGTTTCCCCCGTGGTTTTGCCGAAGGTGCGACGATGGACGCCGAAGCGCAACGCTCGCCTTAGGTCAACGCATCGCCTCTTCGATGAGAGCGGCCGCGTCCTCCAGGATCGCTTCCTCGGCTGCGCCCTGAATGGGGACGCGCCCTACCTCCAGCATCACGGGCGCGGCGAATGGCGAGACGTGGGCGAGGTCCTTCAAGACGATGCGGCCCTTGACCCGCCGCAACAGCGCGCCGAGCCGGCGGAGATCGAGATAGCCCTCGCCCGCATCGGCAAACGCGGCCTCCAGCAGGAGGTGGTCTGGCTCGTACTGGCGCAGCACGTCGTAGATGAGGTCCGCCGAGAACGTAACTTGGCGCCCGGTTTTCTCGCTGCCAGGCGCGCGGCGTTCGATCATGCCGGCGATGATCGCGCAATTGCGGAACGTGCGTTTCATCAACGCGCTTTCGGCGAGCCAGCTTTCGAGATCATCGCCCAGCATGTCTTCGTCGAACAAGGCGTCCATGTTGACGCCGCCCATTGGCTCCAGGCCCCATACCGCCATCGCGTACTCGCTGGCGAGGAAGCCAAGCGGATGAAGGCCCATGCGTTCGAGGCGGCGCGTGATCAACATGCCAAGCGTTTGGTGCGCGAGCCGACCTTCAAACGGATAAGCGACGAGGTAATGCTTCGGTCCGCGCGGAAAGGTTTCCACCAGCATTTCGTCCGGCGCGGGCACGATTGAACGGCGCTTTTGGATTTTAATCCAGTCGCGCACTTGCGGCGGCAATTGCTTCTGGTGCTTTGGATCATGCAACATTCGCCGCACGCGTTCGGCGAGGAATGTCGAGAGCGGAAACTTGCCGCCGGCGTAAGACGGGATACGCGGGTTTTCCTCCCCGCTCGCGCGGACGGCGAGCACGTCCTCGTCTCGCAGCTCTATGAAACGGAGCATCTCGCCGGCGAAGATGAAGGTGTCGCCTGGCGTCAGGCCCTCGATGAAATATTCCTCGATCTGCCCTAAACGCCGGCCGGGCGTTAGCGGACGGCCTTGCGTTTGCACAACTTGCCCCGGGCGGCGCGCCGCTCTGTGCGCCAGACGAACATTCAGCATTTCCGCTTCGATGATCGCGCCGACATTCATGCGGTGCTGTTGGGCGACGGCGGGGTTGCGCGCGCGCCAGCGGCCAGTTTTTGGATCCTGTATGATGCGGCGATAACGATCGTAGATTTTGAGCGCATAGCCGCCGGTCGCGACAAGATCGATGGCGCGATCGAATTGCGCGCGGGTGAGCGCGGCGTACGGCGCAGTCGAGATCACTTCGGCGTAAAGCTCGTCGGCGTCGAACGGCTCGCCACAAGCGCAGCCCATGATGTGTTGCGCCAGGCATTCGAGCGCGCCGGTGCGTGGCCCGCCGCCGTCCATCGCGCCCTCGCCCACCGCTTCCTGTGCGGCGCGGCACTCAAGCACCTCGAAGCGGTTGCTGGGCGCAAGCAGCGCGCGCGACGGCTCATCCAGCCGGTGATTGGCGCGGCCAATGCGCTGCACTAAGCGGGCGGCGCCCTTAGGCGCGCCAATTTGGATGACGAGATCGACGTCTCCCCAGTCAATGCCGAGATCAAGCGTCGATGTGCAGACGACGGCCTTCAACGCTCCCGCCGCCATGGCTGCTTCAACTTTGCGGCGTTGCCCTACGTCTAATGAGCCATGATGGAGCGCGATCGGCAGGCCGTCGTTGTTGATGCGCCAGAGCTCCTGGAACGTCATCTCTGCTTGCGCGCGGGTGTTCACAAACACGAGGGCGAGGCGTGCGCGTCTGATGGCGTCGTAGAGTTCCGGCATCGCGTGGCGCGCGGTGTGCCCCGCCCACGGGATGCGAGCGTCTGAGTCGAGCACGTCCACGATCGGCGCCGCGCCCGGCGCCGCGCGCACCACAATCTCATCCCCGCCTTTTGCTCCCCCGCATGCGGGGGAGCCGTCAGCGCGCGCGGCGCGATGTGGCGACACCTCCCCCGCGCGCGGGGGAGGAAAACCGACCAACCAATCCGCCAAGCTCTCCGCATCGGCGACGGTGGCGCTGAGCCCCACCCGCCGATGCGCGGGCGCCCAGCGGCGCAAGCGCGCGAGCGCGAGCGATAGGAGGTCGCCGCGCTTGGTCGGCGCGAGGGCGTGCGCCTCATCGACGATCACCACGCGGAGATCCTCGAAGAACGCGCGCGCATGCTCCGAGGCGATCAGCAGGCACAATTGCTCTGGTGTCGTCAGCAAGATGTCTGGGGGATAAGCGCGCTGCCGCGTGCGTTTGTGCGAGGGCGTATCTCCGGTTCGGCTTTCAATGCGAAGGTCGAGGCCGATCTCGCGCACGGGCGTGTCGAGATTGCGCGCGACATCCGTCGTCAGCGCTTTCAACGGTGAAATGTAGAGCGTGTGCAGGCGATGCGGACGGCGCGCGCCTTCGAGTGTGCGTGGCGCCAACTCAATCAGGCTTGGCAGGAACCCCGCGAGTGTTTTGCCGGCGCCCGTCGGTGCGATCAGCAACGTGGACAAGCCTTCGGCCGAACGGCGCAGAAGCTCCAATTGATGCGTGCGCGGACGCCAACCGCGACGGGCGAACCACGCCTCGAAGGCTGGCGGCAGGGCTGGAACGGCGGCGTCCATCAAGGCGATCGTAGCGGAAGGGCGCGCGGAAAGGCGCCCGCGTTTGCCGATGTAGGGCTCGAAAACGCGTCGCGCCATGTTCCCGCCGCGTTTGGACGCGAAACGCGGGGTATGCGTATTGCCAGCCTTGTTCTTTCGCTCAGCGTCGCCGCCCTCTGCGGCGCTTCCGCCCTCGCCCAACCTAGCGCCACGGCGCTATTGGCGAGCGCGGTAGGGGCGACCCAGAGCGCGAAGGCCGATTACGCGTTTGACTTTCACCTGCGCACGGCGACGCAAGGTTGGCGCGCGCGCTTCGAGCCTGGCGCGGACCCGCGCTTGCGCCTCGTCTCGCCGAGCCGTGACCAATTGAACGCGAACAGCCAGCGCGCATTCGACAATCTCGCAGAGCAATTGGACGGCGTGTCGTGGTGCGCCAGCGAAGGCATGGATAGGGTCACCGACGTGAGCTTGATGCGCGAGGATGCCGACACCGCGACCTATTCGTTCCAGCCCACGCGCGAGAGCATTCGCGGCGCCACCGCGCGTCAGTTCGCGGATCGCCTGCGCGGCGAGGTGACAATCACGAAGATCGATCCCGACGTCACCCACCTTCGCGTCTTCGCGCCGGCGCCGTTTAGTCCGCTGCCGTTGACGCAACTGCAATCGTTCAATCTTGAGATCACGTGCCAAGTCGCGCCGAACGGGCGCCGCTACGCCGCCGAAACAGCGATGGAACTGCGCGGTCAAGCGTTCGGCCAAGCGATCGATGAGCGCACGTTTCAGCGCGCGGAGAACCTCACCGCACCGTAAGCGCGCAAAGGCTCGACAGGCGCGGCGACGGCGGTTAGCAAGCGCGTGCGCCGATGTACCAGAGCCTCGACCCCGCCCGCATCATCGAAACCCTCGCGCGGCTGCGCGATCGGATCGACGCGCGCTTTGCTGACGCCGGGCTCGCGCGGGTGTGCCGCGAACTCTTGGATGTCGCACATCAGACAAGCAGGCAGACGGCCAGTCTGCAAAAGCCCAATTGGCCGCTGCGCACGGGCGTGCTGCTGGTGATCGCTTTCGGCGCCTTGGCGCAAATCGCCGCCGCGCGCTTCCTGCACCTGGAGCGCGTCGAGACCGGCATTGACCTCCTGCAAAGCCTCGAAGCGGCGGTGAACCTGCTGATCCTGTTCGGGGGCGCGGCATGGTTCCTGTTGACGCTGGAGGAACGGCTGAAGCGGCGCCGTGCGCTCGAAGCATTGCATCAGCTGCGCTCGCTCGCGCATGTCGTCGATATGCATCAGCTGACCAAGGATCCCACCATCTTGCTGAGCCCGCCAAATACGACGGCGGCTTCGCCGGAGCGCACGATGAGCAAGTTCGAACTGACCCGCTATCTCGATTATTGCGCCGAGATGCAGGCGCTGATCGGAAAGCTGGCCGCGCTTTATGCGGAGGGTATGCGCGACCCTGTGGTGATCGAGGCGGTGAACGACATTGAGAATCTTGCAACCAATCTTGGCCGGAAGATTTGGCAGAAGATCATGATCCTCAGCGCATTGGAGGAAGGCGCGTCATGACGATCGCCAACGTGACACAGGCAGCGGTGCGCGACGTCGAAAGCATCGCTGCCGACCCCGCGCAAATTTGGACACGTTATGGCGAGCATGTGATTGCCGCGGCTTTGAATGTCGTCGCAGCGGCGCTTATCCTCATCGTCGGCCTATGGGTGTCGTCCTGGGCGGCAAACGCGATGCGCAAGCTGGCGCGCACGCACCCACGCATCGATGATACGCTAGCGGCGTTCTTCTCGTGGATCGTGCGTTACGGCCTGATGGGGTTCGTCGCGATCGCCGTATTGAATCGGTTCGGCGTGGCGACGACGTCGATTGTCGCTGTCGTTGGCGCCGGGGCGCTGGCGATCGGCTTGGCGTTACAAGGCACGCTCTCCAATGTCGCCGCTGGGGTGATGCTCATCTTGTTCCGCCCCTACCGCTTGGGCGATTACGTGGAGCTGGCCGGGCGGACCGGGACGGTTGAAGACGTGAACCTGTTCACGACTGAACTCACAACGCCGCAAAATTTGCGCATCATCATGCCAAACGGACTCGCTTGGGGCGCGCCGATGGTGAATTACACCGCCCACCCGCGCCGTCGGCTCGATCTTGAATTTGGCGTCGCCTACGACACCGACATCGACCGCGCCATCGCCATTGTTCAGGAGGTGCTGGCCGCGGAGGAGCATATCCTCGACGAGCCGGCGCCGCAGGTGAATGTCTCCGCATTGGGCGATTTCGCGGTGACCTTGATGGTTCGCGCCTGGGTAAAGACGCGCGATCATTTGGAAATGCGCTATGCGGTCACCAAGCACGTCAAGCAAGCGTTCGACCTGCATGGGATCGTGATCCCCTTCCCCACTAATGTGAACTACGAATTGCGCGGCGAGCCGCCGGGCTCGCCGCTGCCGCTCGAGGTCGCGAAGAAACCGAAAGCGGGCGACGTACGCGGCGATTGAGGGGCCGTTTACGGTTTGGAAACCGTGCGGCGTTTTCAGCGATTGCTAAACAATGTTGTGTATGTTTCCGCGCTTGCGTGGGAGCGTGCGGTCACTTCATGAGCCAGGACGACATCTTCGATCCATCGGAGCTGACGGCGCTCGTGCTCGACCGCAATCATTACGAGCGCGGGATTTCGCTCGATCTCCTACGCGGCATGGGCTTTAAGCGCGCCGTCGGCGCGGCGGACGTACATGAAGCCTGGGATCAATTGCTGACGCTCAATCCAAGCGTCGTGCTCGTGGAATGGCTGAAAGACGGGCCCGATCCTCTCGATTTTGTTCGCCGCGTCCGATTGAGTGAAGAAGCTCCTAATCGCGCAGTCTCAACGTTCATGCTGACGACCCGCGGCTTTCGAGCCGATGTGGAGGCCGCCCGCAGCGCCGGCGTCAACGGCTACCTGCGCAAACCCATTTCGGCGTTGGCGTTGCAGCAGCACGTGCGCGTGGTGATGAGCAATCCGCAGCCGTTTATCGTCACGTCGACCTATGTGGGGCCCTGCCGGCGCCGGCGGCTGGACCCGGCCTTCGCTGGACCCTGGCGGCGCCTCGATGACGAGGCGGCCGGGCCAAGCATCACCGACGACGAGGAAATCGATCTCAAGACGCAGCTGGCGCGCGCACGGGTCGCCGCTCTCGACGCAGCGGCGCGTGACTTTCAGCCGGGCGACGCGCGCGCGGCGCGCGGTGTCTTCGCGGCCGCGCAAGATCTGCTGAAGGTGGCCGAACAAATCGGCGATCACAATCTCATCCTCGGCACCAAGGAAATGATGCGTTATCTGCAAGCGCAGGGCGCGACCGCGCGTCTCGATCCTGACGTGGTGCGCACGCACGTCGCCGCCTTGCACCAATTGGTGCACCTGCCCCACGCCTTGGGCCAAGAGCGCGAGAGCGTGGCGCTCAGCTTGAAACGCATGGTCGACAAGAAGCTGCGGCAGGCTCACGCGGCATGACCAAGTTCGATCCCGCCGCGATGACAGCGCTGGTGGTCGATCCAAACCACTTTCAGCGTCGCCTGACGCTCGAACAATTGCGCCTCATGGGCTTCGGCGCAGTGACGGGCGCGTCCAATTTCGAACAAGCGTGGGCGGCCCTTGTGGCCGACGAACCGCACGTCATCATTGAATGGGTTGAGCCGCGGGCGCCTGCTCTGGATTTCGTGCGCCGCGTCCGCAATCCCACGTTCTCGCCCAACACGGAAACGTCGCTGTTCATGCTATCGAGCAACGGCAAGCTGAACGATGTCGAAAGCGCGCGCGCTGCGGGCATTGACGGATATTTGCGCAAGCCTGTTTCCGTCGCCGCCATTCAAGATCGCGTACGACAAGCGCTGGTGCGCCCGAAGGTTTCGCAGGAACAGGCGGAAGCGGATTTGCGCGGCCAACGCGCCCGCGCGCTCGCAGCCGCGCTTGACACACGCGTGCGCGGCCTAGTGCTTGGCGACGCGGCAGCGCTGCGCGAGGTGCGCGCCAACGCGCTGGACCTGGCGGACGCCGCGCAAGACGTGAACGATCAGTATCTCGTGTTCGGCGCGCGCGAGCTGGCGCGATACCTCGACGCTTGCGCCGAGGGGCTCGCGCTCGATCCAGATGCAGCGCGCACGCATACGTCGGCGCTTTTTCAAATCGCGCTGCTGCCGTCGGCGTTCATGAACGAGCGCGAGAAGCTCGCGAACGGGCTAAAACGCATGATCGAAAAGAAGCTGAGCGAGACAAACGCCGCTTAGCCTTTGAGTGCAAGCGCGGTTTCTTGGGCGATACGTTGGATCGCGGCTTCCGCCGCCGGCGCCGCGCCGGGAAACGAAACGAAGCCGTGCGGCAGGCTATCGAACCGCGCGCGCGCCACCCTTACACCCTCCTCCGCCATGCGGTCGGCATAGGCTTCACCTTGGTCGAGGAGCATGTCGAAGCCCGCATTGTAGCACAATGCCGGCGCGAGCCCCTTCAAGCTTGGCGCGCGCAACGGTGAGATCTTGGCGTCTGCGAGGTCCTCGCCCTCGTGCACATACTGGCGCAGGAAATATTGCAACAAGTCGTCGGTTAGCGGGAACGCGTCGGCAAATTCGTGCATCGACGCCGTGTCGCTGACGCCATCGACGGCGGGGTAAATCAGGAGCTGCAAGGCGGGCTGCGCGAGGCGCCCGTCGCGCGCCTCCAACGCCAACAACGCGGCGAAATTCCCGCCCATGGAATCGCCGCCAACGCCGACCTTGCGTGCGGGCACGCCGTAGCGGGCGGCATTGTCGAGCGCCCATACATAAGCCGCGCGCGCGTCATCGAGCCCAGCTGGGTAGCGGTGCTCGGGCGCAAGGCGGTAGTCCACCGAGAGCACCGGCGCGCCGGCGTGCTTGGCGATCAACCCGCACAAACGGTGGCAACTTTCGAGCGAACCGATCACGCCGCCGCCTTGGTGGAAATAGACCAGCATCGCCGTCGAATTGTTGCGCACTTGCGGCAAGTACACGCGGCACGGCACCGAGTGGCTACGGCCGGTGACATAGACTTTCTCGACCCGCACGCCGGAAACGGGCGGACCGGAAAAGGTCGCGGTCATTTGCTCGAATGGCGGGCGCAATTGCTGCGGCGTGACCGTTGCCCAATCAACGGGGCGCTTGCGCGATTGGTCCTCGATAAACTGGAACCGCGCATCGAGCGTCATGCCCCGCACGGTGCGCGGCGTCCCGCCGGTGGCGCGAACCAACGCGGCGTCCGAACGCGACAACGCAAGACGCGCGATAAAGCGGCGCAACCACTGCAAACTTGTATGCCTCCTCAGCTCTTCGACGATGCACCGGCCAAGCCGTTCAAAATGAGGCCGGCGGCGAAGCGCGCCGCGCCATGCACATCAGCCGGCGCACGGCGCAGCATCGCCGTCCCGACTTCTTGAGCAATGCCGATGCAGGCGCAA
Source organism: alpha proteobacterium U9-1i (assembly GCA_000974665.1). Taxonomy (NCBI): domain Bacteria; kingdom Pseudomonadati; phylum Pseudomonadota; class Alphaproteobacteria; species alpha proteobacterium U9-1i. The sequence goes on from BBSY01000005.1 coordinate 51,846, forward strand.
GCGAGATAGTCCGCGTCGAGGCGCGGCGCGAGGCCACGGTCTATGGCGTCCTCGATGCCGAGCCGTACTTCTTCATACACAGCCATGATCTCCGGCGTGTCCGAGCGCACGTGGGGACGGCGTTCATCGATTGGCCGGCCTTCGGCGGCGTTCTCTTCCGCCATGAAGTGGAAATAGGCCACGAACGCCGCGCGCAGATAATCCTCAAAGCTGGCGGCGTGCTGTTCGCGCGCTTCGCGCAGAATTGGGCGAAAGCGCCGCGCGGCGTCGTCCGCCAGCGCCTCGAACACCTCCTCCTTCGAGCGAAAGTAATTATAGAAGGTGCCCGACGCGAGTTCGGTGCCGCGGATGACATCACGCACGGTGGCGGCGTCGTAGCCGAGCTGCGCGAAGACGCGCCGCGCCGCGACCAGGATCGCTTGACGATTGGCCGCCTTGGCGCGCTCACGCTTGCCAGACGGTTCGGCCTCGGCCACCTCGCTCAACACCACTCTCCGAAGGAATCTACGGTGCTGCGATAGCGTCACAAATGTGACGTGGCGTCAACTTCTGTCATTTGCGCGTAGCAGCGCTTGCGCGTAGCACGCCGGACAGATGAGCGACGATGTAGACCCTCCCTACCTCAGTGGCGACGATGTGCTGACACGCATCAAGACCATGATGGAATGGACGCCACAGGGCCGCGCCTTGGGGATCGTGCTTGAGCGCCACGAGGGCAAGAAGGTGTGGGCGCGCGTTCCCTATCGTGCAGACCTGGTGGGCGATCCTGAGACCGGCGTGATCGCGGGCGGCGTGATCACCACAAGTCTGGACCAACTCTGCGGACTGGCGACGGTGCTGGCGATGCAGACGCCCAGCACGGTCGCCACCATCGACATCCGCATCGATTATATGCGCGGCGCCATTCCCGGACGCGATGTTTGGGCCGAAGCGGAGTGCATCAAGATCGGCCGTACTGTCGCGTTCGTGCAGGCGATCGCTTACGAAGACGATGCGAGCGATCCGATCGCGCGGGCGACGGCGACGTTCATGGTCAACGCGCAATCAAAGCGACGCATTGGCTCAAACCTTAAGCCGCCCCGCACATGACCGACGTTCAGCAAAAGCTCACGGCGGCGCTTGGGCGCGTGCCCTACGCGCGCTTCCTCGGCGTGCACGCCGAATTGAAGGGCGATGAACTGACTTTGATCCTGCCGTTTGCCGATCACCTTGTCGGCAATCCGCTGCTGCCGGCTTTGCATGGCGGCGTGGTTGGCGCGCTGATGGAGCTGACGGCGCTCACGCAACTCTCCATCGCGTCGAAGAGCGAGAAATTTCCGAAGACGATCGATATCGGTGTGGACTATTTGCGCTCAGGCCGGCCTGTGGACACGTTCGCCCGGGCTAGGGTGGTCAAGATCGGGCGCCGCGTCGCCAACGTTCAGGCCGAGGCGTGGCAGAGTGATCGCGCCAACCCGATCGCCGCTATGCACGGTCATTTTCTGGTGCCGGAAAGCGATGCCGGCTAAGCGCTTGCGAAGGCGATCGCACGCTCAACCAAGATGTCAGTCGAATTCAGCAGCGGAATGGAAATGTCGCGTTGGAACAGCACCAGCGGCGCTTCCGTGCAACCGGCAATGATGGCCTCGGCGCCACGCGCGATCAGCACCGCCGCCAACGCTCGCGCCTCGGCGCGTGACGCCGAGGCCATATCGCCGCCTTTGATGCGATAGATCAGCGCCATCATGCGCTTCTGCTCTTCGGGATCGTGCGTCACCGGTTCAATGCCGGCGCGCTCCAGCGCGTTTTGGTAGAGCTGCGCGTCGATGCAGCCTGTGCCGGCCATCACACCGGCGCGCTTCACGCCGCGGGCCTTGGTGGCGTCCACGGTCGCTTCGATCATGTTGAGGATAGGGATGGAGAGCGCCGCGCCGATCTCGGGCGCGAAGAAATGCGCGGTGTTGCATGAGATCAAGATGCAATCGGCGCCCTCGCGCTCAAGTCCGCGCGCGCCGGCGATCAAGGCTGGCACAGGCGAAGGCCCACGGCCGGCGATAGCATCATTGCGATTAGGAATGCGCGGATTGTTGTCGATCAGGATGCGGAGATGATCTTGATCGGTCGCGGCGTCAGTGGCGCGGACGAGTTTGTCAAACAGATCGACGGTCGCCGCTGGACCCATGCCGCCAAGAATGCCGATGGTCTTCGGCTCAGCCACGCAAAACATCCTGATACGCATAAAGCGCCGGCGCACCCCCGGTATGGACGAAAAGCACGCGCTGGCCGCGCTTGAACACACCGCGGCGCGTCAAGCCGATGAGGCCCGCCATCGCCTTGCCAGAATAGACAGGGTCGAGCAGCACCGCCTCGGTACGCGCGAGCATCTGCACGACCTCTACCATTTCGTCGGTCGGGATTGAATAACCCGCGCCAACCCAGTCATCGAGTGCGGTGATCTTCTCTCGCGCCGGCGGGGCGACGCCGAGCAGAGCCGCCGTCGGCAAAGCCAGCGCGTAGAGGTTGCCCTCCTGCTCCGCACGCGGGCGGCGGACGTTGACGCCGGTGACCGGCGCGTCAAAGTTCACGCTCTCGAAGCCCACCAGCAAACCCGAATGCGTACCGCAGGAGCCGCTGGCGACGACGATGTGATCGAACGTGAGGCCAAGCTCGAAACTTTGCTGGGCGATTTCATGCGCGCACGACACATAGCCCAAGGCGCCCAGCGGATTGGAGCCGCCGCCAGGGATCACGTAACCCTTGCGCCCTTCACTCGTCAGTTCAGCAGCGAATGCGTTCATCGCCGCAGCGAGATCATCGCCGGCATTGACGACCTTGATTTTCTCCACGCCCAACAGGCCGTAGAGAAAATTGTTGCCGGTGGCGTTTGGATCGTATGAGCCGGGAACACGCTGTTCGAGCACGAGCCGACACTTCAGCCCCTCTTTCGCGGCGGCGGCGGCGGTGAGCCGGCAATGGTTGGATTGCGGGGCGCCCACGGTGATGAGCGTATCGCAACCCTGCGCGATTGCATCGGCGACGAGGAATTCAAGCTTACGCGTTTTGTTGCCGCCGGCGGCGAGACCCAACAAATCGTCGCGCTTGATCCAGATTTCCGGCCCGCCCAGCGCCGCGCTCAAATTTGGCGCGGGCTCAAGCGGCGTGAAACCATGCGTGTAACGGCGGCGGGGAAAACGGGCGAGCTGCATGCCCGCCCCTTTACGCGCTGTTCTTGCGACGCACCAGAGCGGAGAAGTCGGCGATCAGCTGCTCGGTCATTTTGCCCGGCGTGAACTTCATGCCGGCGATTTCGCGAACCGGCGTGATCTCCGCGGCCGAGCCGGTGAGGAACACTTCCGAGAACGTGCCGAGTTCATTCGGCCAGATCGCGCGCTCCTGCACTTCGATGCCGCGCGCTTTGGCGAGACCGATCACGGTTTGGCGGGTGAGGCCGTTCAAGAAGCAATCGGGCAGCGGCGTGTGCAGCACGCCATCCTTCACGAAGAAGATGTTGGCGCCGGTGCCTTCGGCGATCTGGCCGCGCCAATCCATCATCATCGCGTCATCGAAGCCGCTATCGAGCGCGGCGTGGCGCGAGAGCGTGCAGATCATGTAGAGGCCGGCGGCCTTCGAGTTCGATGGCGCTGTATCCGGCGCGGGGCGGCGCCACGGCGCGATCATCAGCCGGATGCCCTTCATCTTGTCGGCGAAATAATCACCCCACGGCCACGCTGTGACGGCGACATTGATGCGACCGTGCTGGGCCGACACGCCCATCTCGTCCGAGCCGCGCCAAGCGAGCGCGCGCAGATAGCAATCCTTCCAGCCTTGCTTCACCACAAGCTCGCGCTTGGCCTTGCAGATTTCTTCGGCGCTGTACGGCACTTCAAAGCCGAGGAGCTTGCCCGACTGGATCAGACGCTCGCTGTGTTCGCGGCTCTTGAAGATTTGGCCGTCGTAGCAGCGCTCCCCCTCGAACACGCAGGACGCATAATGGAGCGCGTGGCTGAGCACATGCACCTTGGCCTCGCGGTGGGGGACGAATTCGCCATTGAACCAGACCCAGCCGTCACGATCGTCAAAGGGCTGGCCGGCCATGGGGTGTCTCCTGCTATACTGAGGCTCAGCGCGAGCCGTCTGGACGGGATGGATTTGCGCCTTATTGTTTGTATCAGGACATGCCTGTCAACCAATCCAGACCCCCCGTAGAATCTTTTTCTGATCCCCGCCTATATTTGAGGGAAGATGAACTAGATCGAGCCGTCGCTTTGGTGTTCGCTGCCGCGCGGCGCTTCTGGAAGACTGCCCAGGGGCCGCTTTCAGAGGCGAACCTGGGGCCGGCGCACTATCGGGCCCTGGCGGCTATCCGGCGGGCCGAGGGGCTTTCGATCTCCGATCTGCAGGCCGCGCTGGACGTCCGCAAGCAGAGTCTGGCGCGGACATTGGACGAATTGGAGAAGGCGAGCTTGATCCAACGCGAACCTGGCCGGGCTGACCGACGTCAACGCCTGCTGCGTCTTACCGAAACCGGGCGCGCGGCGGAACGGGCGACGGCGGAAGCATTGCGTGAGCGGTTGGCGCACGTGTTTCGACTTGCTGGCGCTGACAATGTGGCCGGCGCCCGCATCGTGCTGGCCGCGCTCGCGGCGGAGGAGCAGAAGTGAGCTTCGACGCGCTTGATCGTCCACCGCACCTTTTGATCGTCGATGATGACGACCGCATTCGTGAGCTGTTGAAGCGCTATCTCGCGCAGGCGGGCGCGCGCGTTTCAACGGCGGCGGACGCCGCGTCCGCGAAGCGCATCCTTTCGACAATCGATTTCGATTTGCTGATCCTCGACGTGACGATGCCGGTCGAAGACGGCTTCTCACTTGCGGAGGCCGTCCGCAAAACGTCGAACGTGCCGATCGTGCTGCTGACGGCGCGCGGAATGCCGGAGGATCGCATCCGCGGCCTGCAGATCGGCGCCGACGATTACGTGCCGAAGCCGTTCGAGCCGGCGGAGTTGGCGTTGCGCATCAATGCGATCTTGCGCAGGACCGTCACCAATCGTGGCGAACCGCCGGAAGCGTTGACCTTCGGGCCGTTCACGTTCAACGCCATACGCGGCGAACTCATGCGCGACGGCGCGCCGGTTCGGCTGACGGAGGCGGAAGTCGCGCTGCTGCGCGTGCTGGCGGCGCGATCCGGCGAAGTGATGAGCCGCGAGGATCTGGCGAAACGCACAGGCGCGGGGCTGGAGCGATCAGTGGACGTTCAGGTGACGCGGATCCGACGCAAAATCGAAATCGATCCGCGTGCGCCGGTTTACCTGCAAACGGTGCGCGGCGTCGGTTATCGTCTGGCGGCGGATTAGTGCGCGCCCTCTTCCTCGCTTGCGCGCTGCTCGCGGCGCCGACGCCATATGCTGCGGCGCAGACCAGCGAACCGGTGGCGCTGTTTTCGTTTGAAGCGCCTTTGCGTTTGTCTCGATGGCGCGGGCCCCCAAGCGATTTGCAGACGCGCCTGAACACGGCGCTCGCGGCGTGCGGACAAACGCAAATCCGTGTCGACTATTTCCCAGGGCCTACGGGAACCGGCGCGGCACTTGGGAGGCTGCGCGCCTGCGACGGGTTTCAGATTGCGGGCGAAGAAGGCCGGCGCGATCTGACGGAAGCATTGTACGCCCGTCTCTGGCCGAACACGCCCGCGCCGAGCATTTCCGAACGCGCGTTGGTGCTCACGCTGAGCTTCGAGAACACGGACTATCATCAGTTTCTCTGGAACGTCGGCCAAGCCGCCGATCCGCACGCGTGGGGCACATGGGGGCCGTTCGGGGCGACACTCGGCGCCGGCGGCGAGGTACAATCCATCGTCGCCGCAATCGAAGCCGCCTCCCCTGGAGCGATCGCGTCGGCTTTCGAAGCTGGCGCGACGGATACCAGCTTGCCCGATCCGCGGACCTCGTGGCGCGCTGAATATTGCGCGGCAGAAGCGCGCGAGGCGCCGGAGATTTCAGGCGCCGCGTTGCTGTTGAGTTTGGCGCGGCCACTCAACGCTCAAGACCGCGAACGCTTGAAGGACGAGTTCTGTTCGGACGCGCATTTCCGCATTTGGTACGGCGCTTTTCGGGTACTGGCGGCGCGCCCCGAGGTCGTGGCCGCATACGACACGCACTACGCCGCGCAGAACCGCGCCGGCGCGGCGCGGCTTGCTGCGCTCTACAATACGCGGCGGGAACGAAGCGGTTCGAACACTTGGGTCCCGACGGAAATCGACTGGGCGTTCTTCCTCGACCGCGCGACCCAATTCACCACTAACCTCAACGCCGCCGTGGACGCTCTCGACGCGCTGCCCTCGGACGCAAATCCAGCGCAGCGCCGCCAGGCCATCGCGCGCGCGTCATTGCCGGTGCTCGCGTCGCATCGACGGCTGCGGCTGGGGCGCGACGTCGCGTTCTATGTCGACGGCGCGGAACTCAACGAAGAAGAAAGCGACGCGTGGCGCTATTACGGCGCGCGCCGCGCCGGGCAAGTTGGCCTTTCCGACCTTCGACGCCCTGCCGCGTCTCCATTCTGATCCGAGCACATAATGGGCTTTCGTCTCCGCAATTATCTGCCGAAGGGGCTCTATTGGCGGACCTTGCTGATCATCGTCGCGCCAGCGGCGCTACTGCAATTGATCATCTCGTTGGTGTTTCTGGACGACCATTGGCAAGCGACGTCAAAGCGCATGAGCCAGGCAGTGGCGTCGGATGTCTCGCTGCTGATCCAACTTTACGAACGCGACCCAACGCCGGAGCGGTTTGAATATCTGCGCGGCTTGGCGCTTCAGCCCTTGCGCTTGCAGATTCAGCTTGAACCACACGCGCGGCTTGAGCGCGACCGCTGCCGAGGCGGGCGCTCGGTTTCAGACGGCTACCTCACGCGCGCCCTGATCGAAGACCTTGGGCGCGAAGTCTGGTACGACAGCCGTTGCGCCGGCAATCAGGTGATCATCCGCGTGCCGATCGAAGGCGGCGTGCTTGATGTGCGCGCGTTCCGCGATCGTGTGCAGGCGCGCTCCGGCCCGCTGTTTCTCGCGTGGATTTTCGGCGCAACGTTGTTCCTTTGCATTGTCTCCGTCATCTTTATCCGCAACCAAGTGCGCCCGATCGAGAAGCTCGCGGACGCGATGGAGAGGTTCGGGCGGGGCGAAGGCTTTGACGAAAAATTTCGCGCCCGGGGCGCGCGTGAAGTACGCGGCGCGACGGCGGCGTTTTTCGATATGCGAGAGCGCATTAAGCGCCACATCGAGCAACGCTCGCAATTGCTGGCGGGCGTGAGCCACGATCTGCGCACGCCGCTGACACGGCTCAAACTTCAACTCGCCCTGATGACGCCCTCGCCGGAGATCGAAGACGCGAAGAGCGATCTGGCCGAGATGGAAGCGACGCTGGACGAATACCTGGCCTTCGCAAAAGGTATTGCCGAGGAAGCGCCCGACGTTGTCGATCTGGGCGCGCTGGCGGAGGAAAGTGCGGCCAACGCGGCGCGCTCCGGCGCCGATATCGCTGTTGAGCGTTCGGGCGAGGTTCACGCGCCCGGACGCAAACGCGGGCTGAAGCGCTGCCTTGCGAACCTCATCGATAATGCGGCCGCGCATGGCGACAAGGTGCGCGTCATCGTCAAAGGCGAGGCGGACGCGATCAGCGTTTCGGTGGACGACAATGGCCCTGGCATCCCTGAGGAGCTTTACGAGGAAGCCTTCCGCCCGTTCTCGCGTTTGGATGAGACTCGCTCGCGCAACCAGAAGGGCGTGGGCCTGGGCTTGGCGATCGCGCGCGATGTCGCGCGCTCCCATGGTGGGGACATTCATCTGAGCCAAAGCCCGCTCGGCGGGCTGCGGGCGACGTTGCGCCTACCCCGCCCTGCCTGAGGTTGGGCCGCAGCGGCAGGCGCCAAGCTGTGGATAACTTGCCCCCACGCGGTTCGCGGAGGGCATGTAAGATCGTAAAGGCAAACCCGGTTCCACGAGCAGGCGACATGGCGGACAGCGGCGACCCGATCAATCGGGCACGAATTTGCATCGATTTCGGCACCGCGCTCTCCAAGGCGAGCATGTGCCTGGACGCGAGCCTCCCGCTTGAGGTGGGCGTGCGCACGATCCCGATCGGCGCGGTGGCTGGCGCAGAGCACCACTTGCTCGCGCCGTCGGTGCTGTTCGTGGATGGCGGGCGCCTTTTCTTCGGCCCCGCCGCGTTCGGCCACGCACAAGCCGGCGTCGCCGCGAACCGCGACCCGATCCTCTCATTCAAGACCGTGCTCGGCGCGGCGGACGTGCCCTCAGCGCTGGCGCAGAAAATGCCGCCCTCGATCGACCCGACCGGCACCCTGCGCGCGCGCGACGCGCTGACGCTTTATCTCGCGTACCTCGATCAGCTGATCCGCGAGGCGTTGCGCTTCGCCGCGGACGTGCCACCCGGGATCGCCGAAGCGCCTCGCCGGTATACGAGCCCGGTGTGGAAACCCGGCGGTGGCGTCGATTTGGCGTTCGAGCAGATTTTCAATGAAGCTGCGGCGGTCTCGCAAAAGCTTGGCCGGTTGTTTCTCTCGCCAGACGGCATCTCCATCGCCCAGTGCAAAGACGCGCTCGACAAGGCGGCCGCCGCACCCGGCGATGGCCACCTCGAAACCGGCATTTTCGAACCGCACGCAGCGGCGGCGGCGAGCCTGGCGTTCACTTCCTCCCCGACGCGCTTTGTCATGGTTTTCGACATGGGCGCGGGCACCACCGATATCGCCGCGTTCGATTTCGACGAAACGTCCGATCCGCCGTCGCTCACCGAAATCAAGGGCGCCCGCCAATGCAGCGCGCTCGCTGGCGATGAGATTGACCGCATCATGGTTGAGCTGGTGCTGCGCAAGCGCAACGCCAAAGACGACGATGCGCGCGCGATGCGCTCAATGAAGCTGGCCGCGCGCGAGCTGAAGAAAGAGCTGTTCGCGACGGGCAAATGCCAACTGAAGAACGGTTGGATCAACACCACGATCACCGCGAAGGATCTCGCCGACGACGAGCAGTTCCGAGGCTATCAAGGCGCGCTTGCGCGGCTGATCGCCGCGAGCCTCACGGCAGTTGTGCAGCGCGCGATGCAAGTGGGTGGCGGCACGATCGACGTGGTGTTGGCGGGCGGCGGCTCGCATTTGCCGTTCTTGCCGAACCTCGTACGGCATGTGTCCGGCAATCTGCCGGGCAATGTGACGCTGCGCGTTGGCCCGCTGTCGCCAGCAAGCTCCTATTACAACACGATCGATCCCGCGCTTTCGAGCACCTTCCCGCAGATCGCCATGTCCGTAGGCGGCGCGCTCGTGGAGCGGATGGCGCCGGCTTAGGCGCTTAGCCGCAAGAAGCGTTTGGCATTCTCCGACGAGAAATTGCGAAGCGCATCGGCGGGAATCGCCGCTTGCGAAAATCCGCGCGCGATGTTGTCGAAGTAGCGTTCGCGGTTGGGAATGCGTTCGAACATGATCCAATCGCTGCCATAAAGCAGCTTGCGGAAATCCGGGTCACCGGACGTGCGCGCGTAGTCCCGAAGCGCGGTGAAGAAGCGCCGAACTTGTGCGGCCTGGTCCGCGTCTTCGCTGACGAATTCTTCCATGAAGCTGAGATCGACGTAGACGTTGGGATAGCGAAGCAGCGGCCCCTTCAAGCGACCCCAGGATTCGCCTGGCTTGTTGAGGAAATCGCTGACGCTGTCGAAGTGCCCGAGGCAGAGGCGGAGGTTCGCAAGGCCAAGCCCGCCCTCCGATGGTGACGCAAAAACCTTCGCCCATTGGGCGGGGTGCCCACGCTCAGCGAAGCGGCAACCTGCATCGACAGAGTTTCCCGAATGCGTGGTGATCGGAACCTGCTCTGTCGCAGCCCAGGTAAAGAACGCCAGCATAGCGTCGTCGAGCGCGCGTCCGAGCGTACGCGCGTCGGCGCCTCGGGCCCTATTCCATTGCTCAACAACGTGCGTCGGGAACGGGCTCCCGGAGCCGGGATGTTCGCGCTCAAGGCCGACGTTATCGGTCGGCCGGAATCCCATCGGCGGATAAATTTTCACGCCCTGAATGCGCTGCTGGCGCCAGTGTTCTTTCAAGCGGTCCAGCGACGTCGGCTGTGCCGGCCGACGCACGCCCTCAAGCGCTTCGCGCAGCGGATCGAACGGCGCGAAGCTTTGCAGCCCCGGGTGGAGGCGCGTGCGAAGCTTATGCATCACCGTGATCTGATCTTCCGTTGTCGATCGTTCGTGCGGCGCCTCGCCCAGCCAATGCTCGTAATCCACCATGAGGCCAACGAAATGGCTCACGGACTGGCGTTGGTACACGGATTTAAATCGCTTGATGATGCGGCTGCGCGAGCGCGAAAGCCAAAAGCCCCAATCCAGATATCGCCCGATATCGGTTGGCGCTTCCTCGCGCACGATACGATCCATCTTCTGACGCTGGCTGAGCGGGCGCCCGTCCAGGCCTGACCCGCCGGCCGCGATGTCGATATCGCTGAGAAGCAAACGTGCAGGCGTATTGCCGTCGTGTCCCGACGTTGCGCGATCCATTGCCTCAAGCCGGTTCGCGAGGGCGTCCTTGTAGCCATTGCGCGCCGCCTCATCAGCGGCGTTTTGGCGTTCCTCATCTTCAAACACATCTTCTTCGGGATCGGGGGGGCCATCCTGCGCGCCGCGGTCAATGCGCGCGGACTCGACGCGCGCGGACGGCGCTATCCCCTGCAGCGTTGACTTCAACAGTCCGCCAAGCGCCCTGCCTTGCGGCTTTCCATCGCGGCACTCAGGAGGCAGATTCTCTTGGTTGTAGTTCTTGAACACCACCACGGAGATGAATTCTTGCACGGACAAGTCCGTCGCGTTGAACACGTGGGTGTGCGCATCGACGATCGTGGTGGGCGCGGCAATGTCCAGTGCGGGCGTTCTTGTTTGAGAGCTGCCACACGCGGCCACCGCACCGACACTGAGCAACAACGCGCGTCTGTTCATTGCGACCTCCAAAATACAGGCTAATCGCCGAACCTGGCGACACACGGTCCAAAGCGCCGAATGGTGCCAGCTTCATTTCGTTGCGTGGGCACGGACACGCCTGCGGGCACGATCGCGGGTGAGGCAAACGCCGGCGATGGCGAAGGCCGTTGCGGGTCCTCGCTGTAACGGTTGCGCGGGCAAAGGTCGCGGAAGGAACCGGACTGCGCATAGCAAGTTCGAGCGCCGATGGTGGCCCAGCCCGTTTGCGGGTTGCTCACGGCGAATGCGAAATTGTCACCGCCCGCAGAGGTCTCGTTTTCGTGCCGCGATCCCATCAAGTGCCCGAGTTCATGCGCCAGCGTCGCGCGGCCGCCTAAGCAACCTAACGCAACCACGGCAAACGCCGTGTCTCGGGTGGTTGGGGTAGTGATCACGTCGTCGGGGGCAGCGCCGCAGATCATCGCGTCCCGCACGATCAACACAACCACATCCGCATGCACACGAGCACGCTCGGCGAACACATCGTCGAGGTAGATGTCTCCGCGTGTCTGGAGTCGGATGAGATGGCGATTCCACGCTTTATCCATCTGCGTCGATGAGCAATCGTAGAGCGGGTTGCTGCAAGGCGATTTGTCTGCGTCTTCGGAATAGGCGCTCACATATGTCAACGGCTCTTCGGAAACGGTGAAGCTGTTGATGCTGCTGCGGTTCAGCGCCGTTCTGAATTCGGAGAGCGGCCTGAAAACGTATTGGTCCAAACTGTCGAGGCCCTGTTCCGCAGGCTTCGTAAAAACGAACAATATTCTCAGCTCCGCGCCCGCAGGGCAAGTTGGCGTCAGGAGCGGAACGGACGGCGCGGCAGCTCCTGGATTATTAGGACCGTCGAAGGCGCTCGCGGGATGATCGGGCGCAGGCGGCGCTCGCACCGCAGGCTCGATCACCGCGAACGTGCTCTCGGACAATTGCCGGAACTGAACATCGCCATTGACCGTCTCCATGCGCCCAGAGATCACGCCGTCCAACTCCATGAGTTCAGCTTGCGCATAGCTGCCGTCCGGAAGCGTGGTTTGGCCCGTCCAAAAGCGCGCGCGGCCAAAGGTGCGAGGCGCGTCAACCGCCTCAAACGATTGAAAGTCGCCGTTAGGCAAGGGCAACGCCACACGCTGTCCGTCGCCCCTGCCAAATGCATCCGTGACAACATCGCCAGGCGCAAGATCGAGCACGTTGACCACACGCATGCCCTGCAGCGCGATGCGGGCGCCTGCCGGCTTTTCCTCCGCTGTCAGCGGCCGCATGCCATCGACAGAAAAAATCGACTCCGCCGGCGCCGCATGTCGCTGTAGTCGAACCTCTGTAACGCCGCTGGCTTCGTTCACTTGACGAATCTGATCTTGCAGCCGCTTCAACTCGAGGGGATCCGGCGTCACGTACACGCTTGGCGCAGTTTCAAAACGCGTCAGCGTGCCGACATTCACGTTGCGCAGCACGCGTTCGACGTCGCCACGGGCGCCTTCGAGAATGTAGCCGCCGCTATCGTTTTGAGCGAAAGCTTCCAACGGCGCCGCGAGCATGAACGCGACTGCCGCCATGGCGCGAATGCTTGTTACGCAATTTGACATCGCCGCCCCGCGAAGGCGCGAGCGTTACTCAACTCTGGGGCGAAAGTCTAGGGCGCTTGTCGCACACTAAGCGCTGCGCGCGATGGCGTTGAGGCGATCGACGGCAGCTTGCGCGAGTTGCGTAAAGCTTTCGGCGCTCGGCTGGCGTTTTGGCATGCGGTTCCATGCGTCGAGCGCGGCGATCTTGTAGGCTTCCGCGAGCGTTGGATAGTTGAACGTGTTCTCGACAAAGTAATCGAGCGTGCCTTCGAGGTTGAGCACGGCTTGGCCGATATGGATCAACTCAGTCGCGCCTTCGCCGACGATGTGGACGCCCAGGAGACGCCGCGTTTCGAGCGCGAAGATCATTTTCATGAAACCGGAATTGAGCCCCATGATGTGACCGCGCGATGTTTCGCGGAAGCGCGCGATGCCGGTTTCGAACGGAATGCGCTTCTCGCGCACTTGCTCCTCGGTCATGCCGATGGTTGAAATCTCTGGCACGGAGTAGATGCCGTAGGGAAAAAATTCCGGCGGGGCATGCGCCGGTTCGCCGAAGGCGTGGCACGCGGCGATGCGGCCCTGCTCCATTGACGTTGAGGCTAAGGACGGAAAGCCGATGACGTCGCCTACGGCGTAGATGTGCGGTTGTGCAGTGCGGAAAGTGGCTTTGTCGACGCTAATGCGGCCGCGTTCGTCAGCGGAGAGGCCAGCGGCGGCGAGGTTTAAGCTTTCTGTCGCGCCAATGCGGCCGGCGGCGAACAACACCATCTCCGACCAGATATGGCGGCGATCTTCCAATTGGATGAGGCACGCATCCTTGCCGGCGCGCTCCACACGCTCGACCTTGGAGCGGAAGCGCAGGGTGACGCCACGGTCGCGCAGATCGTGGATGAACTCGTCCACCAGTTCGCGATCGATGAAGCCCAGCAGCCCGTCACTGGGCTCGATCACGGTGACCTTGACGTCGAGCGCGGAAAAGATCGTGGCGTATTCGATGCCGATCACGCTCGCGCCGATGACGGCGAGTGAGCGGGGTAGACGTTTCAGGTCCAAAATCTCGTCGGCGTCGAGGATCGCGTCGCCGTCGAACGGCACATAGGCCGGGCGGTACGGTTGCGTGCCGACCGCAAGCAGAACGCGGTCGCCATGGACATGGCGCACTTCACCGTTGTCCAACATCACCTCAATCGCGTGCGCGTCGATGAAACGGGCCGCACCTGTGATCCATGTGACGGCGTTGCGGGCGAACTGATGCTCCAACACCTCGACCTCGTGGTCGAGCGTGATTTGGAGGCGGCGGCGGAGGTCCTCGGCGCTGATGTCGGCCTTGGCGCGATGGCCGCGGCCATAGATGCCGCGCTCACGCCAACCTGAGAGGTTGAGCACCGTTTCGCGCAACGTTTTGGACGGGATGGTGCCGGTATGAACGCAGACGCCGCCGACGCGGCGGCCTTTCTCGATCACGAGGACAGATTTTTTGAGCTTGGCGGCCTGCACCGCGGCGCGCCGGCCTGCAGGCCCGGAACCGATCACGATCAAATCGTAGTGCGCCATCGCCCCGCCTCTATTGCGGGCGCATCAGACGCCGCTTCGCTCGCCAAGAGGTTAATTCAGGCCTGCTCGGCGAAGCGCTTGGTGAGGTCAGCGGCGGTCGTCGCCCAGCCTTCCGTGAGGCGGCTGAGGCCCGGAGCAATCGTCTCATCATACTCGATGGAGAGCACCGCCAGCGCCACGAACACCGCGCCAAGGCAGGTGCTGACGAGCGTAAGCGTTACATCGCGCCAGCGCGCGCGCCACTCAGACAGGTCGATCAGCCACATGATTGCACCTCGTCCCTGGCTTCACTCTTTCGCCAGGAAGGTAAACAAGTGCTGATCAAAAGGTTTACGCGTGCGGTTTTCGCAGCAAAAGCATGCGCGCTTAGAACAAATGATGTGATCGCGTCACAAACGCACGACGAATTTCTTGCGCATGGGTTCGATCACCCGCCACACGCCGGTGAAGCCGGGCTCGATGACAAAGCTGTCGCCGGCGCAGAATTTTTGCGTCACGCCGTCGTCGCCGACTAGCTCACAGACCCCTTCAAGCACGTAGCAGAATTCGAACTCTTCGTATTTGACGCGCCAAGCGCCGATTTCGCCGAACCACTCGCCTACGAATGTTCTGTGTTCTGGGTCCTCATAGTCGAGGATCGTGCGCGTCGTCGGCGCGCCTTCGACGAGGCGATCAGCGGCGATTGGCTCGATGCTTTCGACGCCGGTTCCGGCGCTGCGGATCACGCGCGTCACGGTGCGGGCTCGGCGTCCGCCTTGGGCTTGGGATCAAAGCCCGCCCAGCGGCCGAACATCTCCTCGGCGCGGCGCAAATTCTTGTCGAGCGACGCCATCGTCTTGGCGAAGTCCCCGGCGGTGTCTCCGCGCCAGGCGATGCGGGCTTGGCCGATGATCACGCCCAGGCCCTGCGCACGCGCTTGGCCAGTCATGCCGTCGGCCTCCAAGCCAGCGAGCGCAAGCACCCAACGCGCGCTGCGGACGCTGCGCTGGTGGGCCGAGGCAAGCAGCGTCGGATCGCGATCAATCCCTTGTTCCATCGCGGAAATAGCCGCCCTATGCCCCTCCATCGCCTCGAAGCGGCGCATGATCAGATCGAATAAGCGGTCGCGTACGCTTTGGCTCGGATCGAGCGCGTCGAGATCGTCGGCGACGGCGCGATCGAACGCCTCCTCCACGCAATCGACGGCCTCCCACAAGCTCGCGCCGTAAAAGTCCGCCACTGGGCGGCTTGCGGCGTCGGCGAGGCGCACGATCGTCACCTCGCGCCACGGCGTGGTTGCGGCGAGCGACAACGCGGCGCGGGCGAGGTCGCGGCGGATGCTGGTGTCGAGGTTCAGGCTCATCGGGTGAAGCTGAAACGCGGCCACGCCTCAGGTCAAGCGGATGCGGCATGGCGCAGCGCTTTCGCGGCAAAATTACGCGCGTCAGCGCCGTGTCGGAATTCGTTTACCTCGGCGCCGCGCCGGTTTCACCGAAGCACAAGGCCGATACCGTACGCTCTGAGCCATGGCACACACATCAGACCGCCCTCGCCACATGCTGCGCAACGAAGGAGGCACAGCCGCCGTCGAGTTCGCGATCATCGCGCCGGTGTTGATTGCCATGTTGATGGGCATCATCTCGTTCGGAAGCTATTTCTGGACGGCGCACACGGTGCAGCAGATGGCCAACGACGCCGCGCGGGCCGCGATTGGCGGACTGAGCGATCCTGAACGAACGGAACTGGCCCGCGCGAGCCTCAGTGCAGGCATGGCCGATCAGGGCATGATGGATCCAACGCGCATGAGCGTTGAGATCAGCCGCACCGGTCCTTCGCTCACGGTCTCCGTTGCCTACGACGCCAGCGACAGCATTTTCGCCGCGCTCTCAAGCCTTATTCCGATCACCGAAACGCGCGTGGAGCGCAGCGCCTCCATCCGCCTGGGCGGGCTCTGATGCACGCGTTTCTCCGTAACAAGAACGGCGCGACCGCCGTGACGACGGCGCTGACGGCGGTGGTGTTGGTGGGGTTCGCCGGCCTCGCCGTTGACGTTGGCAATGTGTACCTCAACACGCGCCGCCTGCAGGGCATCGCCGACCTTGCGGCGATCTCCGCCGCCAGCGATCTGCCACGCGCGCGCGAACGTGCGGGCGAAGCGGTGCGGCTCAACAATTGGCCGGGCAATGTCCGCATCAGCACCGATACGGGCGCCTACCGGCCAAATCCTGATGTCCCGGCGGCGCGGCGGTTCAGCGCCGACGGCGCTGGCCGCAACGCCGCGCGCGTGCAGCTTCGCGCGGACACGCCGCTCTACTTCGCGGCGATGTTCGTGCCGGAAGGCCGCATGTCGTTCACCCGGGAGGCTGTCGCGGCGCAGAGCCGATTGGCGGCGTTTTCAGTTGGTACGCGACTGCTTTCGCTCGATGGCGGCGCGCTGAATGCGCTGCTGAGCGGACTGACAGGCTCCAACGTCTCTTTGTCGGTGATGGACTATCGCAACCTGGCAAGCGCGGATGTTGACCTGTTTGATTATCTCGACGCGCTGCGCACGCGCGTCGACCTCGAAGCGGCGAGCTACGATGAAGCACTTGATGCGCGCGTGCGGCCGGGGGACGCGCTCGGCGCAGTTACAGATGTGCTCGCGCAACACCAACATCCAGGCGCACCGGCGATGGATCGGCTCGCGCGCTCGGCGACGGGATTGGGTTCGGTCGATGGGCTCTCTGACTTGATCGACGTGGGGCCCTACGGGTCGCAAGATATCAACATGACGGCCGAGAGCGCGCGCGTGCGCGTCAACGCGCTCGATCTCGCGACCGCCGTGCTTGAGTTGGCCAACGGCGAGCGCCAGGTGCAACTTAACCTCGCCAGCGGCGTACCCGGCCTCGCGACCACGCAAGTGTGGCTTGCCATCGGCGAACGGCCGAACAATTCACCTTGGTTGAGCGTGACCGACGATCGCGACGTAATCGTACGC
The DNA here is from genome assembly GCA_000974665.1 of alpha proteobacterium U9-1i. Lineage (NCBI taxonomy): Bacteria > Pseudomonadati > Pseudomonadota > Alphaproteobacteria > alpha proteobacterium U9-1i. The sequence continues at coordinate 68,908 of BBSY01000005.1, forward strand.
ACCGCGCAAGCGCGGCTTTATGTTGAGACACGCGTTGGCGCTGGCGGCTTGCTGGGCTCGGTGCGCGTACCGATTTTGGTCGAGCTTGCGAGCGCGGAAGCGCGCCTGCGCGACGTTGAATGCGGCGACGATCCCAGCCGGCACAGCGTAACTTTGGAAGCTTCGCCCTCGATTGGGATGCTCGCGCTCGCGGACATCGATCGCACGCGGCTCAACAATTTCCGCCAGGATTTGACTTTGCGCCCTGCTCGCCTGGTTGATCTTGCGCTGCTTAAAGTCGATGGCGCTGCGCGCATAGATGTCGGCGGCGACGCTTGGCGCAGCGTGCGCTTCAGCGGCGATGACATCGCACAGGGGCGCGTCCGCTCCGTGGCCACACGCGACGCAGCCAACGCCACGGTTTCGAGTTTGCTCGGCAATACAAATGTCACGGTGCGCCCGCTCGGGCTCAGCACCGGCCCGGTGACCGCCGCGCTCCGCCCGGCGCTGGCGACGGCCGCAAGCGGACTTGACCCCCTGATCAACGGGCTGACGGACTTGCTTGGGATCAAATTGGGCGAAGCAGATTTGCGCGTCACCGGCGTTCGCTGCGGCGCCGCGGCCTTAGTGCTCTAGCGTTTACCCAGATCGCGTGAGCGCTGCGCGGCTTTGCTGACGGCGCGGCGCAGCAACGGCCCTAAGCCATCGGCGGCGCCGAGTACATCAAGCGCTGCTTCAGTTGTTCCGCCCGGGGACGTTACTTGTTTGCGTAAAACGCCCGGCGGATCGTCCGTCTCCAGCATCAGTGCGCCGGCGCCGGCGACGGTGCGGCTGGCGAGACGCATCGCGGTGTCTTTGTCCAAGCCTTCTTGCTCGGCGGCGGCAGCGAGCACTTCGGCCAGCAGGAACACGTAAGCCGGCCCGGAGCCTGAAACGGCGGTGACGACATCCATGAGCCGTTCGGCTGCGATCGGCTCGACGCTGCCAAGCGGTTCGAGCAATTGCTCGATCAACTGGCGATCTTCCGCCGTGCACGCGGGCGCGGCAACATAGGCCGTTACGCCACGACCGATGCGCGCGGGGCTGTTGGGCATGGCCCGAACGACGCGCGGCGCGCCCAATTCGCGCGCAAGCGTTTCCAATGTGACGCCGGCCATAACGGACAGCACGCGCGTATCAGGCCCGACAAATTGGCGAGACATGACCGCCGCTTGCGCGAAGGTTTGCGGCTTGACCGCGAGCACGAGAACGTCGACGGGCCCGGGCGTTGGCGGATTAAGCACCGCGCCGACCGCATCGAGCGCCTGCTCCAATTCCGGATCGAAGTTCGGTTCAACAACCGTCAGCGTCAGCCCGCCGCCCTTGCGGACAGCTTCGATCCAGCCGCGCACGAGCGCACCGCCCATAGCGCCGGCGCCGATCAGCGCGACCGAGGGCGAATCCATGCTCATGCGACTCCGATCAGCGTTTAGGCTTCGCCGATGGTCTCGAACAACGCCGCCTGCGCGGCGTCCGCGGCCACCATGCCGCCGAGGATAAGGAAATTGAACGCCGGCTGGAAGCGCTCGGCCGCGTCGAGCGCAGCCGCCAGCATGGCCTGCACCTCGCCGACCGAGATTTCGTCACGCCCGATCATCGGCATGGCGTGGCGGAAAATGATGGTGCCATCGTCGGACCACACATCGAAATGGCCGAGCCAGAGGTTTTCATTGATCTGACACGCCAGCTTGATGGCTTCGTCGCGGCGCGAAACCGGCGCCTGAATGTCGAAGCCGAGCGTGAACAGAAGCGCTGGCAGCTCTTCGCGGTAGCTGAAATAGCCGACCGTTTCGCCCCAGGTGCACTTGAAGCTGAAATGGACGTCGCCATCTTCCGCGCGTTCGGAGCTGAAGCGATCGTCAGAGGCGATCACAGCCTCCACGGTGTCCATCGGATCGGACGACGTCTCGATTTCGTCGTCGAGATAGAGATCCATGCGCATCCCCTTCGCGCGTTCGGGGCCGCCGCGGCAGACGGCCGGTTACGATCTCTTCGCCTTGGGTGCGCGCTTACGGGACGCGTCGAATCAACCCCAGCTATTAGCTAAGCGCCCAGTTCGTTACTTGATAGTTTCCAGCACGGCATAAGCGGACTTGCCCAGAGCTTTGCTCACGTGGGGGGCAGATTGCGTCGCTGCGTTTTTCATGTTGTTTGCGAAACAACATTCGCTGCGAGCCTAGGCGGCAAACGTGCTGATTGCATCCGTCCAATATGCTGACACCCCTGACGCGATCGCTTTGAGCGATGAGCGCGTTGCGCTGTCGTGGCGGCAGATGGCGGAGATGGCGGCGCGGGGCGCGAGCGCATTGCTGGCGCCTGATCCACCACAGCCGCTGCGCGTGGCGATCTTCGCGACAAACAGCACGGAAACCGTGATCGCTTACATCGCCGCGTTGCGCGCGGGCGTGTCGAGCGTGCCGCTCAATTTTCACCTGACCGCGGAAGAAGCAGCCTACATCCTCAAGGATTCCGGCGCGTCGATTTTGTTCGTGAGCCCCGAAACCGCGGAAGCCGGCTTGGCGGCGGCGAAGCTTGCGGGCGTGACGCGCGTGATCGGTTGGCGCACCAATTTCACGGGCGTGGAGAGCTTCGAGGATTGGTTGGCGAACGCGCCTGCCAGCGAACCGCCTTCGACCATGCCGGCGCAGCCGCATCTTCACTACACCTCCGGCACGACAGGCAAACCGAAGGGCGTTGAGACGCCGCCGAATATGTTTCCAGAGAACGTCACCGTCGCCGAGGCGTTCGAAACGTTCGCGGCGGAGGTCCGCGCCACGGGCTTTCAAGGGCCGGTGCTCACGGTGAGCCCACTCTATCACACGAGCCCGATGCGCGCCGTGCGGCTCGTCGCGGGCGGCGCGCCTTTGGTGACGATGGCGCGGTTCGACGGCGAGGCCACGCTCGCGGCGATCGAGAAATATGGCGTGAGCACCATCCACATGACGCCGACGCATTTCGTGCGCCTGCTCGATCTGCCGGACGCGACGCGACGCAAATACGATCTCTCAAGCTTGCGCAAAGTGCGCCACACGGGTGCGGCCTGCCCTGCGCATGTGAAGCGGGCGATGATCGAATGGTGGGGGCCGGTGATCATCGAAGTGTATGGCGCGACGGAATCCGGGCCGGTGACGTCGATCTCCTCGGAGGAATGGCTGGAGCGGCCAGGCTCCGTGGGGCGCTGCATTCCGCCGTTTGAGGTTGAGGTTTATTCGGAAGACGGCGCGCGGCTGGGCGCGAATGCATTTGGCGTGCTCTATTTCCACGACACGACCGGCCGCGGCATTCGCTACTTCAACGATGCGGACAAATCCGCGCGCTCACACATCAAGCCGGGCACGTTCAGCCTTGGCGAGATGGGCTACGTGGACGATGCAGGCTACGTGTTCGTCACCGACCGCATCTCCGACATGATCGTCTCGGGCGGCGTCAACATTTACCCTGCCGAGATCGAGCATGCTTTGCTCGAACATCCGGCCATTCACGATGTCGCGGTGATTGGCGTACCGAATGCGGAAATGGGCGAAGAAGTGCGCGCGCTCGTGGTGCTCGAACCCGGCGCGGCGGTCCCATCAACCGCGGAGTTGGACGGCTTTTGCCGCGAGCGCCTCGCTGGCTTCAAGCGCCCGCGCTCGTACGAATTTGTGCCCGACGTCGGCCGCAACGCTCTCGGCAAGGTAAACAAGCGCGCCCTGCGCGCGCCCTATTGGGCCGACGCGCCGCGTTAATCTCGGTTCGCGATTTGCAGAATTTCGCCTCGGGCGCGCACGCTTGGCCAAAACTGGCACAGCGGCGTTGGATATGAGACGCGGGAAATACGAACATGCCGAAGCTTCGAGCGCACAAAGCCAGTCAACCGGCCGGATGGATTCGCGTGCCGGAGCACGAGAATTTCGGCTGGGCGCTGCGGCTGCAACTGGCGCCGCATTCGAGCGTCACCGTGCCGGTGCGCGTGCAAACCCGTGACCGCGGCTGGACGCAATATTTCTTCGCCGACCTCGACAGCCTGAGCCAAGCCCAGCTCGACCAACTCGCCGCGAACGATTTGTTCGAACCGGCGCAGGACGCGGTTTAGCGCTCAAGAGGACCGCCGGCTTCCAGCCGGCATCTGGCTTGGACGCTAGTTAAGTTGACCCGCAATCCAACTCCAAACCCCGCGCGGAAGATGCCGGCTGGAAGCCGGCGGTCCTCAGAGGCCTGTTGAGAAGGCAGAGTCCGCATTTCGCCGGAAGCAGACATCGCCGAGAGCACTTCACTTTCGCCAGCAATCGAATGACATTGTCAGGCATGGTGCGTACGCATTCGCGGAAAATAATCGGTTTGACCGCGTTGGGCGCGGTCCTTACGGGTCTGGGATGCACCTCGGAGCCGCCGCGCGGGGAGATGGTGCTGGTACGCGTTTTGTCATCCGAAGACATTCGTGTGGGGGCAAGCCCCGCGCCCCTTGAACAACTTGATGCAGTCGTATTGAACGCGGCCGCAGCCACCGGAAGCGAGCACCGACGACCTTCGCGCAAACGTGCTCATCGCTGTGGCAATTGATGGTGCCCCGCCCGCCGATGTTGCGGAGGTCGGCGACGCGTTGAGGGGGTTCGAGCGTGTGATCTACATGGCCGAGGATCGACGTAGCTGATCTCTAACGCTCGATGTCCGCAGCGGGCCGAAGGCGAGCGAACGTCGCCCGGCTACTTCCCCTTCAGCGCCGCCTCGAGCGCCGCGACCCGCTCGCGCAGTTCGTCGGCCTCGGCGCGGGCGTCGGTCGCCATTTGCTTGACGGCTTCGAACTCGTCACGGCTCACAAGGTCCATCTCGGCCACAAAACGGTCCGCCTGGGCGCGCAGGAAGCCCTGCGCCTCCTGGCCGGCGCCTTGGGCCAGGCCCATCGCCCCGGTCATCAGCCGGGCCAGATCATCGAACACGGAGCTTTGCGATTGCATGGGGCCCTGTTTAAGAACCAGGCGCCGGGCGCGCAATGCGGCCGATCAGCTTTAGAGCCAAGGGTGAACGCGGGTGATTTTCGAAGCGATTCAATTCCCCAACATCGATCCGGCGGCGTTGACCATCCCGCCGATCTTCGGCCTGGGGCCGTTTCACCTGCGCTGGTATGCGCTGGCTTACATCGCCGGCCTCGTGCTCGGCTGGCGCTGGATGGTGTGGCTGATCCGGCGCGATCGGCTGTGGGCGCCGAACAAGCCGGCGCTCAGCGTGCCGCAGGCGGACGATTTCCTGTTCTGGGCGACGCTTGGCGTCATCCTCGGCGGGCGGCTGGGGTACGTGCTCTTCTACAAGCCGGACATGATCTGGAAGAACCCGGTCGAGATCCTGCAAATCTGGCAGGGCGGCATGAGCTTCCATGGCGGCCTGATCGGCGTCGCGATCGCGGCGATCTGGTTCACGCGCCAGCTGCACGTGGATGAAACGCAATTTGCATCGCTGGCGAAGAAGCATGCCGTCGCCGAGCCGCCATCGGGCGAGCGCGGCGCGTACATGGAGTTTAAGGGCCTCGGCTGGCTGAAGAAGAGCGAGGCCGAAAGCCTCCGCGAAAAAACCAAGACCGAGAAAGTCGATCTGCTGCGCTTGGGCGATATCGCCGCCGCAGCTGCGCCGATCGGGCTCTTCTTCGGACGCATCGCCAATTTCATCAATGGCGAGCTTTGGGGCCGTGTCACCGACGGGCCGTTCGGCGTTGTGTTCTGCAACGATCGCCTGCGGGATTTCACCGGCAATTGCGCCGCCGGCAACGAACCGCGCCATCCAAGCCAATTGTACGAAGCCGCACTCGAAGGCGTCGCCTTGTTCGCGATCATCAACATCGCCACGTTGCGGTTTGACTCGCTGCGCCGGCCCGGCGTGAACACCGGCTTGTTCTTGATCTTCTACGGCATCTTCCGCGCGATCCTCGAAACCGTCCGCGAACCCGATGCGCATATGCCGGAAGCTTTGCGCGGTATCGTCACCATGGGCATGCTGCTCTCGATCCCAATGATCCTCATCGGCGCCTGGCTGATACGGCGGGCCTACGTTTCTCCCAAATTAGCGGCCGCGTGAGCGCTGGCGAACACCGCGCGTGGCAGGCCTTGCGCTTGCTGAGAAACGAAGGCGTACACGTCGTGCGCCAACACAAGATTGGACGCTACACCGTGGACTTCGCCATTCGCCGCGCATGCGTTGCTATCGAGATTGATGGCGGTGTCCACGATATGGAGGGCCGCGCTGAATACGACGCGATGCGCCAAACTCATCTGGAGAACATCGGCTGGTCCTTCGTACGCTTCCGCTCCGAAGAAACCCACGACGCGAAGGCAATCATCGACAGAGTGCGTGCCGCGCTCCCCCTCCCCTTGAGGGGAGGGGGCAGGGGGCGGGGTGATGCGTCAGCGATTGAAGATTCGCGTTCAGCGCAGCTCGAAACCGGACATGCGAGCGCATCACCCCACCCCCGGCCCCCTCCCCTCGCGGGGAGGGGGAGTTCCCTCAACGCCGCACCCGCGCAAATCGCAAATTGCCGTCGCGTGCAAAGCGATGAGTCTGCGCGCGTCTCTCGTTGAGAAGATCAAGTACAACGGGCCGATGACGGTCGCGGAGTACATGGCGGCGTGCCTGTACGATCCGGAGTTTGGCTATTACGCGGCGCACCCCGCCATCGGCGGACACGGCGCGGACTTCATCACCGCGCCGGAAGCGAGCCAGATGTTTGGCGAACTCATTGGACTTTGGTGCGCCCACGAATGGGCGGCGATGGGCAAGCCGGCGCTCAATTTGATTGAGCTTGGCCCGGGCCGCGGCGTGCTGATGCAAGACGCGTTGCGGGCGACAGCGCGCATCGAAGGTTTTCACGATGCGCTGAACGTGGTGTTCGTGGAGGTGAGCGCGCCGTTGAGAGACGAGCAGGCCGAGCGCGTGCCCAGCGCGGAATGGGCGCAGCGGCTGGAGGATGCGCCGCCGGGGCCGTCCATCATCATCGGCAATGAATTTCTCGACTGCTTGCCGATCCGCCAATTCGTGCGCGATGAAGATGGCTGGCGCGAAAAGCTCGTCGGTCTGGACGACGCGGATCAATTGATCTTCGGCCTTTCCAACGCCCTGCCCGCGCCGGACACGGACGATGAGATCGGCGCCGTGCGCGAGATCGCGCCGGCCTTGCCGGCGATCATGTACGAGATCGAGCAGCGCCTGCACGACGCGCCGGCCCGCGCGCTCTTCATCGATTACGGCTACGTGACGCCCGAGGGCGCCGACACGCTGCAAGCGTTGGTGAAACACACCAAGATCGATCCGATTGAGCAACCAGGAGAAGCCGACCTCACTGCGCACGTAGATTTCGCGGCGGTGGCGAAGCTTGCTGCGGACGCCGGGCTGCAAGTGTCAGGGCCGGCGCCGCAAGGTTATTTTCTCCGCGCCCTTGGCATCGACGTGCGCGCGGAAAGCTTAAGCCAAGCCAACCCACAACGCGCCGAGCGCATCGCGCGCGAACTCACACGCCTCACGCACCCTGATCAGATGGGCGCATTGTTCAAAGCCATATGCCTCTCCAGTCCGAACCTCCCTCCGCCAGCGGGCTTCTAAGCGCGCAAGCGCCGCCGGCGTTTCACGCTGACGCACTCACGCGCGTCGGCGTGCGCCACGGCTTCTTCGGCCGCCGCGGCGGCGTGTCGGAAGGGATCTACGCGAGCTTGAACGCCGGCCCCGGCTCTCGCGACAATCAGAGCGCCATCGCCGAGAACAGAAAGCGCATCGCCGGCGCGTTCGACGTCGGCGTCGACAAGCTCGTGAGCCTGCATCAAGTGCATTCGCCGCGTGCGGTGTTCGTCGATGCGCCCTTTCCCGCCGCGCGACCGGAAGCGGACGCGCTTGTGACAAAAACGCCAGGCCTCGTGCTCACAGCGCTCAGCGCCGATTGCGCGCCGGTTCTGTTCGCGGATGCGCAAGCGGGCGTGATCGCATCGGCGCATGCGGGCTGGCGCGGGGCGATTGGCGGCGTGCTGGAGGCGACGGTCGCCTGCATGGTCGAAGCAGGCGCGGAGCCAGGCCGCATCGTCGCGGCAATTGGGCCCTGCATCCATCAGGCCTCCTACGAAGTCGGCCCCGAATTCGAATCGGAGTTTGTGACGGCGAATCCCGCGTATGCGCGCTTCTTCGTTCCGGGCGCGGGCGATCGCCGCCGGTTCGATCTGCCCGGCTTCTGCGCCGCGCGGCTCCAAGCTCTAGTACTCGCCACTGTGGAGATTTTGCCCCACGACACCTATCTGGGCGCTGAAACGTTGTTCAGCCACCGCCGTGGCGTGCACGAAGGCGCCCCCGATTACGGTCGCAACTGCGCAGCCATCTCGCTGTAACAACGGCGCCCAAAAAAGCGGCGTCATATTCGCAATGCAAAACTGTCGTTCTGTTGCAGCAAAACGTCTTTGCGCGCCCCGAGTCGCACGTTAAGAGCCGGCCAAACGCGAATGGATGCGTCGGGGCCCTAGTATCCATGAAGCTCATCAGCGGAAACGCCAACAAGACGCTCGCGCAAGCGATCGCCGACCATCTGGACGCGCCGCTGGCTGGCGCGCAATTCAAACGTTTCAAGGACAACGAGATCTTCGTCTCGATCGACGAAAACGTCCGTGGCGAGGACGTGTTCCTGATCCAATCGACCTCGTTTCCGGCCAACGACAATTTGATGGAATTGCTGATTGGCATCGACGCGCTGCGGCGCGCGTCCGCACGGCGCATCACTGCAGTGATCCCGTACTACGGCTATGGCCGGCAGGATCGCAAAGTTGGCGGCCGCACGCCGATCTCGGCAAAGCTGGTTGCGAATTTGATCGCGACGGCGGGCGCGGACCGCGTGCTCACGTTGGAATTGCACGCCGGCCAGATCCAGGGCTTCTTCGACATCCCAACCGACAATCTGTTTGCGACGCCCGCGCTTGAGCGCGACCTGCGCGAAAAGCAAAAGAATGTCGGCAATCTCATGATCGTGTCGCCGGACGTCGGCGGCGTCGTGCGCGCGCGGGCGCTGGCCAATCGCCTTGGCGCTGACCTCGCGATTGTCGATAAGCGTCGCGAGAAGGCGGGCGTCAGCGAAGTGATGCACATCATCGGCGACGTTGAAGGGCGCCATTGCGTGCTGGTGGACGATATCGTCGACAGCGCCGGCACGCTCTGCAATGCGGCGGAAGCGTTGCTGAAGCACAAAGCAAAATCCGTCGCCGCCTATGTGGTCCATGGCGTTCTCTCGAACGGCGCTTGTCAGCGCGTCGATGAATCCATGCTCAGCGAATTGGTGGTGACCAATTCGATCGATCCGCACTCGCACAAACCGTGCGGAAAGCTGCGCACGATTTCGATAGCGCAGCTGATGGGCGACGCGATCTGGCGCATCGCGAACGAGCAAAGCGTCAGTTCGCTATTCGAGTGAGTGGCGCGCCAAAGGTGCTCCGGCTCGCGCCGGAATATGGCTGCTGGCCGATCTGGAATCCCGAGCCGAACGACACGCACGATTACAATGTCGATCCGAGGACGTTGCCCATAAGCGCCGCGCTCTGCGAGGCGCTTGAGGCCTGGGCGGACGAACACTACGCGACATTGAACCAGGATTATCCGCCGGACTCCAAGTTTCCGTCACTTGAAGCGGAGCAAGCCTGGCGCGCGCGGGGCGGACAATTGTTGGCGCAGCTCAAGTCCGAGCTGCCCGGAGTTGCTTGGACATCGCGATTCTAGCCTCGCACGGGCGCAGCTAGTTGCGAACCCTGGTCGCAGCGAACGCGGCAATCGCGCGCCACGTAAAAACACGATGGGCCGCTCCAAGAGGTTGTAGATGACCAGCCCCTGATACGAACGTCAGCAGCGAACGCGGGATCGCATCCGCCAGCGCGTGAGCGCTGTCGCGCAAAAAGAAATCGTCCGCCCCGCCATTGATGATAAGCACCGCACCCGCCAGCGCGTCGCATTCGGCCGGCGCGATCAGCGCACCTTCGCCAAGGCGCGCGAGGTCTCCGTAGTGGCGTTGAATGGCGGCGCGTTGTGGTGCGCCCTGCTCCAGAAACGGTGTCACCCATTGATCGGCGCCGGATGTCAGCGCTTGCGATTCCGCGGCCATCGCTGCGACGTTGGCCGTACTGAACGATGCGCCAACGCCGATCGCCGCAACAGGTTTTCGCCAGGCGGCGGCGAGTTTAAGCGCCGCAAGCCCGCCGGAGCTCGCACCGACGATCAAGTCGATTGAGTCGCGATGCTCGTGCAGCGCGGCGGCGAGCGCATCGGCGGCGCTTCCATAGTCAAAGCGCTGAACCAAAGGCGACGCTCCGTGGCTCGGCAAGTCCGGCGACAAGATCCGTACACCGTGCAGCGCTGCTAATTCCGGCGCTCTCGCCTCCCAGAACCGCCCCGAAGCGCCAAACGGATGTACAAGCACCCAGCTGCGCGGCCCCTCGCCGACGCTACGAACGTTGATCGGAGCGCGCTCGCCCCAGGCCAAATTGGGCGCAGCAATTGACGCAAGGCTGAACCACGCCAATGCGCGCCGCGTGAAAGAGGTGTTCATGGCTGCAGCCAATACGCTCACCCGCGCGTCCGCAAGGCGGCGGCGACAAGCCGTTACGGCCAAGCGTTCGTCGCGAGCACACGCCCGTCAGTGGTATTTAGTTGCCGCCTAGCGGCTGCGGGGATAATTATCCGCGCGTGCAATCGCTGGGGAGCGTCAAATGGCGGCCAAGACGGCGGAATACCGCAAATCCGAAAACAATGGCGTGACGACATTTGAAGTGACGCCGGCGCCGGCGCCGAAGTTTGGCTGCTTGCTGATCCTCGGCGTGGTGATCGGGCTTGTCGGGCTCGGCATGCTGGCCGACGGCGGAATTTTTATGCTGGCGATGGGTGCGTTCGCGCTCTGGTATGGGTGGACACGCGACCTGCGCCCGAAGGAGCATCGCGCGCCGTCAAGCTTCCGCGTGACGCCGACCACGATCGAGGCAAGCGGTCGCACGTTCCAGACGGGCGATATCCATCGCCTGCTGATCCGCAACGCGATCACCGATCAAGAGACGATGGAAGTCTATACCGACAACCCGAACGTAGCGGCGGGGCTTGAGTTCCGCGCTCAAACCGCGCGCGTGGCCAATGCGCTGACGCTCGAAAGCGGTGGAAAATCCACATACCTCGCCGGCGGCATGGACAGCACAACCGCCTATGGCTTGCTGCAAGATGTCAGCCGCATCGTCGGTTTCAACAAGGACGCCTAAGCGGCGCGTGGACACTTGGTGTGAGGAGCAAGCGCCCACGCGCCATCGCCGCGCGCCCGCGCGCACGACGGATTCGATTGACTAGTGCAAGGCCGTTCCCGGACGGCGGCGGTAGGTCAAATCCCACGTCACCGTCCAAGCATTGGTCGCTGGATCAAATGTCTCGCCCCACTGCCGGACCGTGTTGGCGTCAAGCGCCTGGAAGTTCATGCGCTGGCGTTGTGGCGCCGCGCCGTTTGGACCCGGAGGCGGGTTCTCCATGTCGAGACGCATCACGCCGTCCTGGAACGTGCCGCCATATTCCGTGCGCCGACCTGTCGCGTCCGCCCAGGTTTGATGCCATTTCTGATCGGTGGCGTCGTAGCTGTTGATCGAGTGACCGTGCGGTCCAGCGAACGGGCGCCAATATTCCATGATCACGCACCCCTGCTCGTGCAGGCTGATCGTGTTTTCGCCAATGGTCATGGGGTTTTGCACGCCGGTCGGCGACACGTCCCACTCGCCGACCCAGAAATCGAACTGCCGGTTCTCCGCGGCAACGCACCCGGTTGGACGGCTTGGTTGCACGGCGCCGTTGTTGACGTAGCCACGCAAGCGCGTGACCTCATCGCGCAGATCTTGTCGGCTCATGCGTTCGACGGCGGGCGGTTGCTGGGCTTGTTGTTGTGCGAGCGCGGGCGTCGCCGTGAATGCGGCGCTGGCGAGCAGAAAAATCGCAAAGCGTTTCATTTTACGGACTCGCACTAACGGACAGAGGTGTTGGGACGGCGGCGATAGGTGAAGTCGAACGTCACCACCCACGCATTGGTCGCCTGGTCAAAGCGCTCGCCCCATTGGCGCACAGTATTTTGATCGACAGCGCGGAAATTCATGCGCCGGTCGCCGGGCGGCGCATTGGCAGCCGGAGCTCCCATGTTGCGCAGCGACATGACGCCATCCGCGAATGCGCCGGCGTACACAGCACGACGCCCGCCAGCGCCCGCGTAAGTCTGATGCCATTGCTGATCGACGGAATCATAGATGTTGATCGAGCGGCCGTGCGAACCCGTTGGCGGACGCCAGTTCTCGATAATCACGCAGCCCTGATCGTGCAGCGTGATGGAGCTTTCAGCGAGCACCATGTTGTCCTGCCCGCTGGGCGAGACATCCCATTCGCCGATCCAGAAATCGAACTGGCGGCTTTCGGGAGAAGTGCAGCCGGCAGGGCGCGTCGGCGCCACACCGCCGTTCATGACATAGCCGCGCAGCCGCGTGACGGCGGCGCGCAATTGCTGCGTGGTCATGGAGTCCACGGGCGGTGGCTGCGCCGGCTGTTGAGCTGCAGCCGGGGCCGCCAGCCACAAATGCGCGCAAGCAATGAACAGGGCCGCTCGAAACATGATCACCTCACGGCCCGAATGGGGAGCGTCCGCCCCTCCTCCGCAACACTATGTGCGCGCAATCGCCGTGCTGGCGCGACGAACGTCAGCTGCGCGGGCAAATTGGACCCGTCGGTGAATAAGCACTGGCGCCCTCTGGTCACGTTGTTGGCGGCAGCCTAAATTTTCGCGCATGCGGACCATTCTCAAATTCATCGCATGCGTCATGGCTACTACGTTGGCCGCATGCGCTGGCGGCGGCGAGCCAACCGAGCCCAACCGTTTCCCAATCTCGACTGACTATCCCGCGGGAACGATGGAGCGGATCAGTTTCACAGCCGGCGTATCCGAGGGCTGGCGCATCTCAGCTTTGCGGACGCCCGATCGGCCGGAGGCCGACTGGAAAGTCGTCATCATCACCGGCACGCCATCCTGGAGCGAGTATTGGGCGCCAACCATCGCCGGCGCGCCAACGACGCGCGAAGTGATCGTCGCCGATCGGCCTGGCTTTCAAACCAGCGAGCCTGAAACCGCGGTGCGGGACCTCGCCAAGCAGGCCGACGCGCTGGCGCCTATGCTGGACGCGCGCGAAGGCCAGCGTGTGCTGCTTATCGGCCAATCGTTCGGCGCGCCGATCGCCACTTTGATGGCGCAGCGTCACGCTGACAAAGTCGATGCGGTGGTGCTGGTGTCGGCTTATTTCGGCGACCTTGGCGCAACCGGCCGGCGCCTGTTCGGCGTTGGCCGCATCATCCGCCCGATGCTTCCGCGCGACCTTCGCAACTCGACGACGGAAGTGCTTGCGCAACGCGATCAGTTGCCGGCGGTCTGGGACGCATTGCGCGGTTTGCGCCAGCCGCTGGTGTTCATCCACGGCGACGCCGACACGTTTGTGCCGCTGGAAGCCGATCAGCGCATCGCAAACGAATACGGGCATACTCTGATCACCGTGCCGGGTGGCGACCATTTTCTGAACGCGTGCTGCGTGCCCGCATTGCTCGACGCGGTCGAGCAGGCGATCGCCGAAGCCGAAGGTCGAGAAAACGCCAATCCACCACCGCCCGCGACGGACCCCGATCCGAGCGGCGGGCCGACATTGCGACGTTAGCTGAGGAGCAAGTCCTCGGGCGCGCGCGCGGTGTCGGCGCAGAGCTCAACGCCGTCGAGCATCGCGTCAAACTCGCCGTAAATCTCAAGCGCCTCGTCGGCCTCGAGGAATGGCGCGGCTTTGTCGGGAAAGCGGAAGCCCCAGTAAGAGTGAATGTGCATCAACGCGCCCGTCGCTTCGCCGAGCGGGCCGTAATTTGCGGGCGCGTCGAGCAGAAAATCGCGAAACTCAGTCGGCTGGCCGCGCGTCAAAGCGGCGAACGCGTTGGTGTAACCATCGACCAGCTCGCGGCAGCGGCGCGCTGTCACTTCGATACCGCGCGCGACGCTGCGCTTAAGCGCTTCGGCGTCCTTGTACTTGTGGGCGTCGGCGCGAGAAATCGTGCAGCCGGCGAAGCGCGCCTTGAACGCATCGTGCTTGGCCTCGAACGCACGCATCAGCCACGTGTAATAGAGAAAACCTTTCCACGCGAAGACGCCGCGCGCGTATTCGCCAGGCGAGAGTCGGAGAGTTTCGCGCAACGGATCGAGAAACTTGGCGTTCTCGTCCGTCATCAATTTTTCCGCGAGGCGCGCCGACATTGTTGAGGCGCGCCGCCCACCTGCACCGAAGGCAAGACGCGTTAGCGGCTCGATCTCCTCGCCAACGAACTCGATCATGTTGGCGACATCGGCTTCGGAGATTTCGAAATAGCAGCGCGCCGGCTCGATCGCGCGGGCGCGCAATTGTTCACGCATCAGAAAGGGATCGAAAGACGGCATCTCGTGCAACGCATTGATCAGTTCGAGATCGTTTTGAAACGCCGCTTCGTCGGCGAAATTGCCGATCGCGGCGCGCAGCAATCCCTCGAACCTGCGCTCCCCCACCATGACGCTGGTGCCGCCCAAGCCCAACTCGGTCGCGGAGTAAGGGAAGATGATCTTGGTGGTGTTCGGCTCGGGCCGTTCGAACAACTCCCGCTCGTGGCGGCGCACGGCGTGCTTGACGATCAAGGCGCGATTGAGCTTGGCGTTCTTGAACAACGGCTGTTCGGCGTAATCGGGCTCGGCCCCGAAGCGTTCATAAGTGAGCGCCAAGTTAAGGACACGCGCCGTCGAGCCGCTTTCGCGGATAAGCGCGAGGTCGCGCCGGCCGTCTGACTTACGGGCCGCACCCATGGCGACCGTTTTACCGCCGGGACGCAACCCGTTCGTTAACGGCGCTAGCCGAGGAGGCGGGCCGGCATGGCTTCGCGATAAGGGAAGAACTTGAAGAACGGCCGCGCCTCTTCGGTCACACGCTGCACCGAGGGCCGGGCAAACAGGCGATCGAAATAGCGCGCCAGGTTCGGATACCCGCCACTGAACGGTTCAACGCATTCGGCGTAAAACAGCGCCGGCTCCGCTGCGCAATCGGCCAAACCGAACGCGCCGCCCGCCACCCATTGGCGCGTGGCGAGATGCTTGTCCGCCACACCATAGGCCATACGCAGCAATGCCCGCGCCTCTTCGACGCCGTGCGCATCGCCCTTTCCGTCCGGCCGGATGCGGTCGGTGACGATCTTCGACATGGGCGTCATCACGTAATTGTCGAAGAACCGGTCCCAGAGCCGCGCCTCCAGCGCCGCCTCAGGATCGGCCGGGATCATCGCTGCCCCGCCTCGCTTGCGATCGAGATATTCGATCTGAACACTGGTCTCCGGGACGATGCGGGCGCCGTCCTTGAGCACCGGTATTTTGCCCACCGGCCAGGCCTCGTTCAGCTCGGTTGCCGAATTGGGGTCTCCCAGGTCCACATAGCGAGCCTCGAAGGGGACGCCTCGCTCATAAAGAGCGATCAGCACCTTGTGGCGGTAGGAGGCCAATGGGCGGTAGTATAATACCAGAGTCATGAACCTAGCTAGGTCCGGGCGACGCCTTCGTGCAAGCACGTCGGCGAATACCGCGCGCCGCCTTGCCCTCTTTGCGGCCTTAGTCTAGAAGCCCGCCTTCGTTTTTCCGAACCGGACCGGTTTGACTTACTCCTTGGGAGCCAGCCCATGGCGGGCATCGTATTGAACGTTGAGCAGCGCGACAAAGTTGGCACGGGCGGCGCCCGCGCGACGCGCAAGGCCGATTTGATCCCCGGCGTCCTTTACGGCGGCGCTCGCGGCTCGATCCCGATCGAACTCAACCGCAAGGAAGTCGAGACTGCGATTCGCTCCGGCAAGTTCCTCTCGCACATGGTTGAGATCAGCCATAAGGGCGAGCGCCAGCCGGTGATCCCGCGCGCGGTGCAGTTCCATCCGGTCAGCGACAAGCCGATCCACTTGGATCTTTATCGCGTCGAGCCGAACGCCATCATCGCCATCGATGTCGTGGTTCACTTCAAGAACCACGAAGCTTCGCCCGGCCTGAAGCGCGGCGGCGCGCTCAATATCGTCCGTCACACCATCAAGATGAAGGTGCCGGCCGACAAGATTCCGGAAGAGATCGTTGTGGATTTGACGGGCGCCGACATCGGCACCTCCATCCACATCTCGTCAGTTCAGCTGCCTGAGGGCGTTCGCCCGGTGATCCGTGATCGTGATTTCACGATCGCCACGATCGTCGGCCGTAAGGCTGAAGCGGAAGAAACGAAACCCGCCGAAGGCGCCGCCCCTGCCGAAGGCGCTGCCGCTCCGGCCGCCACCTAAGCAAAGCAAGACGCGCTACGCGCCGACCCTGGCCGCGCATATGCGCGGTGAGGTAGGATGGCGCCATGTTGCTGTTCGTCGGCCTTGGCAATCCCGGCCCGAAATACGCGGGAAACCGGCACAATATCGGCTTCATGGCCGTGGACGCCATTGCGCGCGCGCATGGCTTCGGACCGTGGCGCAAGAAGTTCCAAGCCGAGTTATGCGAAGGCCAAATTGACGGTGCGCGCGTACTGTTGCTGAAGCCGCAAACCTACATGAACGAAAGCGGCCGCGCGGTTGGCGAAGCCGCAAGCTTCTACAAACTTTCCGCCCCGGACGTGGTGGTGTTCTACGATGAGATAGATCTCGCGCCGGGACGCTTCCGCATGAAAACGGGCGGCGGCGCTGCGGGTCACAACGGCATTCGCTCGATGATCGCCTCCTCCATCGGCGAGGGCTTTCGGCGCGCGCGCTTGGGTGTTGGGCATCCCGGTCATAAGGATCAAGTGCACGGCTACGTGTTGAGCGACTTCCACAAAGCGGAGGCCGAGTGGGTTGACCGGATGCTCGACGCGCTCGCGAAGGCTGCGCCTCTCCTCGCCAAAGGCGAGGACGAGAAATTCCAGGGGGAAGTGATGCGCCTCGCGCCCGCGGCGAAGGCCGATCCGCGCAAACCAAGCGCGGGCGACGACGCCTAGCGCTTCTTTACGCGTTTCGATTGGCTGCCGCACAAATTGCGCACTGAACCGGAAACCCCCGCAGCGCGCATCGCCGCCTCGGCTTTCTCCATGTCCCAGTGCGGAACCCGCAGCACACGGCTTTGCGCGTTAACGTGCTTCAAGCTTTTGGCTGCGCGTTCCAGGTGACGCGGCGAGCCGGAGCGGTCCACGGCGATGGCGCGTTTGCCATCCTTGGCTTTTTGATTGATGCGGCGGCGGCGTGCCAGCGGCGGCTCGGACAAACGCGGCGCGTCAAAGTCCAACACATCCAAGTCCCGCCAGACATATGAGCGCGCCATGGCCTTGCTCCTGTGGATAGCCTCGAATCGCCGGTACATGTGTTCGCGACTCCGGCCAACCCAAACAGAGCGTCGATTACAGCGAAGGCTCGCAAGCGAAACGAGTTTCGGCTATCGATTGGCCAGGGGCCACCTGCATGTTTCTGCTGATCCTTTCTTATATTCCGTCGCTGCTTTGCGGCGTGCATGTCGTCCGTACCGGACGCGAAATGTACTGGCTGTGGCTGTTTGCGATCGCGCCAATGCTGGCGCCGGCGTTCTATTTCTTCGCGGTGTTGCTGCCGGAAATGATGGGCGGGCGAACTGCGCGCGGCGTCGGCAAGGCGGCGCAACGCGCGCTCGATCCGGAACGCGAGTACCGCACCGCGATGCGCAATTTGGAAGATACGCCAACGGTAGGCAATCGCATGAAAGTGGCGCAAGCGGCGGCGGCGCTCGGACGCTGGAGCGATTCCGAAGCGCAATGGGCGCAATGCGTGACGGGTCACTGGGCGGAAGATCCGGCGATCCTGCTTGGTCATGCGCACGCGCTGCTGGAACTCAACCGCTTTGCCGACGCACTGAAGCGTCTGGAAGAAGTGCAGAAGCTTGGCCGCGAGGGCGAAACGCCACAAGTCGCCCTCGCGTTCGCCCGGGCGCTTGAGGGCTTGGGCCGCAACGACGAGGCCGAAGCGCCCTATCGGTTTGCGGCGGATCGCGTGCCCGGGCTCGAGGCGGGCGGCCGCTACGTGGCTTTCATGGCCAAGACCGGCCGAAAGGCCGATGCCGAACTCGGCCTCGCTGAACTCGAACGGCGTTTGCAGAAGATCGCCCCGCCGCTGCGGCCCGAAGCGCGTATCTGGCGCGACATGGCCGCACAGGCGGTCGCCGCCGCCCGCTGAGGGTGACGCGGCGGACCAAATAGCGTATCTGCACGCGGCCTTTTGGCCGCCGCCGAGCCGGCTGGCCCGATCAGAGGAAAACATGGGTTTTAAGTGCGGCATCGTTGGACTGCCGAATGTCGGCAAGTCCACGCTCTTCAACGCTTTGACGCGCACGGCTGCTGCGCAAGCGGCGAACTATCCGTTTTGCACCATCGAGCCGAATGTCGGCGAAGTGGCCATGCCGGAGCCCCGTCTTGACGTGTTGGCGAAGATCGCCGGCTCGAAAGAGATCATCCCGACGCGCATGAATTTCGTCGACATCGCCGGCTTGGTGCGCGGCGCCTCGAAGGGCGAAGGCCTCGGCAACCAATTCCTGGCCAACATCCGCGAATGCGACGCTATCGCTTACGTGCTGCGCTGTTTCGAGAATGACGACATCACCCACGTCGAAAACCGAATCGACCCGATCGCGGATTTGGAGACGGTGGAAACCGAATTGATGCTGGCCGACCTCGAGAGCCTCGAGAAGCGGATCACCAATCTCGAAAAGAGAGCCAAGGGCGGCGACAAGGAGGCCAAGCTGACGCTTGATCTCGTTCTGCGCGCCAAAGCGCTGCTCGATGACGGCAAGCCTGCGCGACACACCAAGCGCGCGGCGGACGAAGAAAAAGCGTTCGAGATGTTGCAGCTGCTGACGGCGCTGCCGGTGCTTTACGTCTGCAACGTAGATGAGGCTAACGCGGCGACAGGGAACGCGTTTTCCAAGCGCGTGCAGGAACGCGCCAAAGCCGAGAACGCTGCGTGCGTTGTGATCTCGGCGCAGATCGAAGCGGAGCTCGCGGCGCTAAGCGATGAAGAGCAGAAGGAGTTTTTGGCCGCGGCCGGGCTCGACGAACCCGGTTTGGATAAGCTTATCCACGCCGGCTACGACCTCTTGAACCTGCAAACCTATTTCACCGTCGGCCCGAAAGAAGCGCGCGCCTGGACCATCCAAAAAGGCTGGACCGCGCCGCAAGCCGCCGGCGTCATTCACGGCGACTTCGAAAAAGGCTTCATTCGCGCCGAGACGATCGCCTACGCGGATTTCGTAGCCCATAACGGCGAAGTTGGCGCCAAAGAGGCCGGCAAGATGCGGCTGGAGGGCAAGGAATACATCGTCCGCGAGGGCGATGTGATGCATTTCCGCTTCAATGCGTAGCGGTGGCGCCCCGACGCACACGCTGACCACGTTCGAACTCGTTGCAATGGTTGCAGCGCTTTCGGCGCTGAATGCGCTGTCCATCGACATCATGCTGCCGGCCCTGCCGGATATCGGCCGCGCGTTCGGGCTCGTAAACGACAACGACCGGCAATTGGTGGTCATTGTATACGTGGCCGCCTTCGGCGTGATGCAGCTCGTCTACGGCCCGCTCTCCGATGCGTTTGGCCGACGCAGCGTGCTCGTGGGTGCGCTCGGGCTTTTCGTTATCGGCGGCGTGTTGTGCGTCGTCGCGCCTAGCTTTGAGATTTTTCTTGCGGCGCGCGCGCTTCAGGGCGTGGGCGCGGCGGCAACGCGCGTGATCTCCGTGGCCGTCGTGCGCGACCTCGTTGAAGGCAGGCGCATGGCGCAGATTATGTCGATGGCGATGACCGTGTTCATGCTGGTGCCGATCATCGCGCCGGGTGTCGGGCAATTGATCTTGCTGGTGGCGCCGTGGCGTTGGATTTTTGGTGCGTTGCTTATCTACACGCTTGCGCTGCTGGCCTGGGCGCTGATCCGCTTGCCAGAAACCTTGAAGCCCGAGAACACCACGCCATTCCGCCCGCGCGCGATCGCCAGCGCCTATGCGAGCGTGCTGCACAACCGGCAATTCGTTGGTTATATGATCGCCAGCATCTTCTTGTCCGGCGGCCTCTTCGGCTACATCACGGCGTCTGAACAATTGTACGTGGACGTGTTCGACCTCGGGCACAATTTCGCGTTCGCGTTCGCCGCGATCGCCATCGCGATTACCATCGGCACGTTCCTCAACTCGCGCATTGTCATGCGCTACGGGATGCGCCGTATCTCGCACGCGATGGCTCTGGCGTTCACGGCGCTTGCCGCGATTCACACTTTGATGGAATTGGCCGGCCTCGTGTCGATCTGGGTGTTCCTGCCGATGCTGGCGCTTACATTGATGCCGTTCGGCATGATCGGCGGCAACTTCAATGCGCTCGCGATGGAGCCGATGGGGCGCAACGCTGGATCGGCATCTGCCCTCTTCGGTGCGACAACAGCTGTATTCGGCGCGGCGCTTGGCGGCCTCATCGCCCGCGCCTTCAACGGCACCGCGCTGCCGTTCTTGATAGGCTTTACCATCATGGGCGTATTGATGTTGCTCAGCGTGTTCTGGGTGGAGCGCGGAAAGTTGTTCGCCGAACCTAGTCCCTGAGCCGCGTCCCCGTTTGAAAACGGCGCAGCCGGAAATGCACGGTGCCGCGGCTATAGTCGATGGCGATCGAACGCGCCTGCGAGAGAACGTCCATGCCCACGAGCAAAGTGGGCTCATCCTGCAGCCCCCACAGATTGAAAATGTGGAAATTGCCGACATAGGCGATGAGGTTCTCAACCTCGATCCCCTCACCCACGTCCAGGCGCGGGATCAAAACTGCCGCGTCGAGCGCGATCGGCTCGCCAGCCGTGAAGGCGCGCGTGACTTCCGTGCGCGAATAATCGCGCCGAACACCACCGCGCAGCTGCTCGCGTAGGGCGACATTGGCCATGCTGGTGTCAGAGCCGGTGTCGATCAACAAGTTCACGGGCTGATTGCGGACAAACCCGCGTATGACGACCAAGTGGCCGAAGCGAAGCTCGCCTTGGATCGTCACCCAATTGCGTAGTCTCGGGGCCGTCGCGGCCGGCAATATCTCGATGCAGCGCCGTTCAAAATCCATGCGGAGGCGCCGGCCCTCCATGCCATCAACGCCCAACAGACCATGCTCACCCGCCAACACCGCACCCTGAAGCAACGGCATGGACGCGCTAGGCATGGGCAACGTTCCGTAACTCAGCGAACCGGCGTCAACGAGCGGCGCGACGGTGACGCCGTAGACGGAGTGCACATTGCCGGAACCGTTGGGCGATAGCCCAAGCTGCGTCGCCAGCGCCTGTGACAACACGGAGCGGTTGGCGCCGGTATCGACGATAAAGCGAAACGGCCCCTGCCCGGCCACCATCACCGGCGCCACCATGCGACCACGGCGATCCTCGTCTGTGGGCCCAGACACCCCATCTGCGGCCGCTTGGGCGAACAATGGCGATGGCGCTCCGCGCAATTGATCCGCGTCCAAGCAGGCGCCGATCGCGGCGGCAGGCGCCATCCAAAGCGCTGCCGCGCAGAGCGCCAGTGCGATCCATTTGCCCGCTACGACCATGGCCCGACCATGATCCGAAGCTCGGCCCCAAGCCAGACGCTTTTGTGGAAACCACGGCTCAACTTATTGTCACCGGCGCGGCAGGCTCGACGAAACCGATGCGCCGTGCGAATGCGAATGATGCAACGCACAACGCTAACCAGCCGCCATGACGGGGCCGAAATCTCCGCCCTTCACGCAAAACCGGCCGGCGCTCCTATCGGCGGCGTTGTCGTCATCCAGGAAATCTTTGGCCTGACTGACCACGTGGCGGAGATGTGCGAGCGCTTCGCCGCCGAAGGGTACGACGTGCTGGCGCCCGGCCTCTTCGAGCGCATCGAAGCGGGGTTTCTTGCTGGCCACGACGCTGGGGGCATCGCTAAGGGGCGCGACGCGGTGATGGCTTCGCCCTGGCCGCAGGTGGTCGGCGATGTCCAAGCGGCGATCGACGCGCTGCCCAAGCCAACTTACATCACCGGCTTCTGCTATGGTGGCGCGGTGAGTTGGGTCGCGGCGGCGCAATGCGAAGGGCTGAAGGCGGCGTCGTGCTTTTACGGGCGCATGATCGTAGACAAGCTGCAAGAAACGCCGAAGGTCCCGGTGATGCTGCACTACGGAGCGCGAGATGCGTCGATCCCGATGGATCAGGTTGAGCGCGTCAGGGATGCAGCGCCAGACTCGCCTCTCTATATCTACGACGCAGGCCACGGCTTTTGCCGCAAGGCCAGCCACGATTTCGACGAAGCGGCGAGCACGCTTGCGCTTTCGCGCACGGTGGATTGGTTCGCGCGCTGGCGCTGAGGAGCAAGCTCATGTCCATCGACCACGTGTCCGTCGGCGTGTCCAACATGGCGCGCGCGAAGGCGTTTTACGACGCAGCGCTTGCGCCACTTGGAATGGCGCCGGTGATGCCGGTGGAGATCGGCGGCAACTTGGTGGGCGTTGGGTACGGCAAGCCAGGCAAGCCGAGCTTCTGGATTCAATTCCCGGTCAACGGTCAAGTCGCCACCATGGGTAACGGCGTCCACATCGCTTTTCGCGCGGAGTCACGAGCGGACGTCGATGCGTTCTATATCGCGGCAATGGAACATGGCGGCGTCGAGGATGGCCGCCCAGGTCTGCGCAGCGAATACCACCCGGACTATTACGGCGCGTTCGTGCGCGATCCCGACGGCAACAAGATCGAAGCCTGCGCGCATCACCACGAATAGCGGCGGCGATCGGAACGCATCGGCGTGCGTGACGTTCAACCTTGAAGTCCAACGGAGATTTCAAGATGGCCGATCGCGCAACCACGCCCGCAGAAGACCTCGATAAAGTCTGGTCGATCATGGAGAAGATTCACACGTGCATGCTGGTGACGATGCATGGTGATGTTCATCGCGCCCGGCCGATGGGACCGCGGGTTCGTAGACATGAAAACGCGATCTACTTCTTGACCGATGACGGTAGCCCGAAAGTGGAAGAGATCGAGGAAATGCCGAGCGTGTGCCTCGCCTTCGCTGATCCGGGCGGCAACGATTTCGTGTCGGTAAGCGGGGCCGCACGCATCCTCAATGACCGCGCCATGATCAAAGAGCTTTGGTCTCCGGCGGCATCGGCGTTTTGGGACGGAGCGGATGATCCGAAGATCCGCGTGCTCGAAGTGACGCCGCACGAAGCACAATACTGGAGCGGACCGAACGCGCTCGTCGCCACAGTGATCATGCTCACAGCGGCGGCGACCGGCGTCAAACCGGACGTGGGCAAGTCCGGCAAAGTCGATATGAACTAAGGCGCTTCCGCGCCAATCAACGTGGCGCTGTCGCGCAAGCGCGCGGCGTCACGCACGGGCGGCGCGCCGAACAGTCGGCGATACTCACGGCTGAACTGCGACGGGCTTTCATAGCCCACGGCGTGCGAGGCGCTTGCCGCGTCCATCGCTTCGACGAGGATCAAGCGCCGCGCTTCCTGTAGCCGCATCTGCTTTTGATATTGCAGCGGGCTCATCGCAGTGACTTGCTTGAAATGCTGGTGCAATGCGGAGGCGCTCATGCTGGCCTCACGCGCCAGCGTCTCGATCGCAAAGCTCTCGCGGTAATTCTCCTTGATCCACACGATCGCGCGATTGATTTGGCCGAGCCGGCTTTCGCCATGCGCCATCTGCCGCAAGCGGTGGCCCTGCTCACCCATCAGCAAACGATAGATCAGCTCACGCATCACCATCTTGCCAAGCACCGGAATGTCTCGCGGCGTTTCGAGCAAGCGCACCAAACGGATCGACGCATCGAGCAAGTCCGGGGTCACGTCCGACACCGCAAGGCTCGCACTGCATGGCGCTTCGGGCGCGGCGTCGCCGATCTCAAGCACCATCTCCGCCAGCATTTTGCGATCGAGATCGATGCGCAGGCAGAGATATGGGCGCTCGTCGCTCGCCTCCAGAATTTGTCCGACGATCGGCACGTCCACCGACGCGATCAGATATTTCGAGCCGTCATACTCAAACACCTGGTCGCCCATCATCGTGCGCTTCCGGCCCTGCGCGATCAGGCAGATCGTCGGCTCCATGAGCGCGTGAACCTGGGAGGTCGGCGCTGTGCCGCGTATGAGCATCAGGCCGGGGATCGGCGTCTCGTTGACCCCTTCTTCTGTGGAGAATCGGTCAATCAATACCGTCAGTTCGCTTAGGCGATCCATTGAATTTTCTCGGTGTTCGTTCAGTTCGATAGCCGGAATATTGCATAAAACTCCGGCTGCCAGAACACCCAAATGGGCACTCTTGGAGGATTAGGCAATAATCGCGGAGGTCTGATCTACCGCTGAAGCGCTTGCGTCAGCCATCTTCTCGTTGTCGCCGGTTGCTCCGCAGCGCCGGCCCCAAACTCAAAATCGAGGAGACCTCACAATGTCCGATCTGAAGGGCAAAATCGTTGCCGTCACTGGCGCGTCGAGCGGCATCGGCGAAGCTGCCGCCCGCCTCTTGGCTCAACGCGGCGCGACCGTATTTCTCGGCGCCCGCCGCACCGACCGCCTTGAAACGCTCGCCCGCGAAATCCGCGATGCCGGCGGCAAGGCGGACTTCCAAGCGCTCGACGTCACCAGCCGCGACAGCGTGCAGGATTTCGTCCGCGCCGCCGTCGAACGCTTCGGCAAGCTCGACACGCTCGTCAACAATGCCGGCCTCATGCCGCTCTCGCCGCTCGCCGCCCTCAAAGTGGACGAGTGGGACCGCATGATCGACGTCAACATCAAAGGCGTGCTCTACGGCATCGCCGCAGTGCTGCCGGTGTTTCAACGCCAGGGCCAAGGCCACGTGATCAATGTCGCGTCGGTCGCCGGCCATCAAATCTGGCCGACATCGGCGGTCTATAGCGGCACCAAGTACGCGGTGCGCGCGATCTCCGAAGGCTTGCGCCAGGAGCACAAGGACGTCCGCGTCACCATCATCTCGCCGGGCGCGACGGAATCCGAACTCGCCGACACCATCACGCACAAAGAGACGGCCGATTGGGTGAACGAATTCCGCAAAGGCTCGCTCAAAGCCGATGCGATCGCCCGCGCCATCGCTTTCGCGATCGAACAACCCGACGACGTCGATGTGAACGAGATCATCGTCCGTCCGACCTCGGCCGCTTAAGGACCAAGACCCATGGGTATGCTCTTCAACACCAAGCCGCGCCACGCGGACCTCATCGAAAACGACCCGCTTAGCTACGTTGGGCTATGGGTCAGCGCCGCTGGCTATGTGCGTCACGAATTGCTGCCCAATGGCCGCTACGCGGAAGCCCGCGGCCGCAAGCAGAACGCACTCGAAGGCCGCTATTGGCTCGACGGCAACACGATCGACTACGAAGACGACACGGGCTTCATCGCCCAAGGCGAATTCGTGGACGGCGTGCTGCACCAAGGCGGCATGATTTTCTACAAGGTGGATTGATCCACTGGGGCGGACGATCCGTTGCGGGCGTCCGCCCTTTTCTTTTCCGCTATCCCACGTATCAAGCGCCGATGCACACCATCGCGATCATCGGCGCGGGCCCGGCGGGCCTGATCGCGGCGGACATTCTGAGCGCCGCCGGCATGCGCGTAACCGTGTACGAACGCATGCCAAGCGTCGGCCGCAAATTCCTGATGGCCGGACGCGGCGGCCTCAACCTCACCCATTCCGAACCGCTCGACGCCCTCCTCGCGCGCTACGGCGAAGCGCGCGACAAGCTGGCGCCGATGATCGAAGCATTCGCCCCGCGCGATCTGATCGCGTGGTGCGAAGACCTAGAACAGGAGACGTTCGTCGGCTCCAGCGGTCGCGTGTTTCCGAAAGCGATGAAAGCGTCGCCGCTGCTGCGCGTGTGGCTTTCGCGCCTTGAGACGCAAGGCGTGACCATCCAAACGCGCGCGACATGGCTTGGCTGGGCCGATGACGGCGCACTGCGCTTCGCCGGTGACTCAGTACGCGCCGATGCGACACTGCTCGCACTCGGCGGTGCAAGCTGGCCGAAGCTTGGCTCTGACGGGACTTGGAGCGCAGCACTCGAAGCACGCGGCGTGAAGCTTACGCCATTCGCGCCGAGCAATGTCGGCTTCAACGTCACGTGGTCGCCGCACTTTCGTGAACGTTTCGCTGGACAGCCGCTCAAGACCGTTGCCATCCGTCACGGCGCGCATGAGGTGCGCGGCGAAGCGATGCTCACCGAATACGGCATCGAAGGCGGCGCGATCTACGCGCTGTCGGCCGCATTGCGTGCGCGTGTACCCATTGACGTGACGATCGATCTGCGACCGGCGCTCTCGCGATCCGACATCGCCGACAAGCTCACGGGCGCAAAGCGCGGCGATTCATTGTCGTCCACGCTGCGCAAAACGCTGGGCCTTTCGCCGCTGGCGATCAGCCTGCTGCACGAAAACGGCGCGCCGCCGCGTGAACCGCACGCGCTTGCCGCGCATATCAAGGCCGTTCCGATCCACCTCACCAGCGCGCGGGGCCTTGAGCGCGCCATCTCCAGCGCCGGCGGCGTGCGCTGGGACGCAGTCGACGACACGCTCCAGCTCCGCGCCATCCCCAACACCTACGTCGCCGGCGAAATGCTCGACTGGGAAGCGCCCACGGGCGGCTATTTGCTGCAAGCCTGCTTCGCGACAGGCGTTTGGGCTGCGAAGAACCTGCTTAAGCGCCTGCGCGGCCTTGCCCCTCCGGCGCCCCCCTGCTAGCACCCCGCCTCCGATGCCCCAGGCCTCCGCTCTCCTCAACGTGATGATCGCCGCCGCCCGCAAAGCCGGGCGCGGGATGGTCCGTGACTTTGGCGAAATCGAGAATCTTCAAGTTTCGCGCAAGGGCCCTGCCGATTTCGTCACCCGCACTGATCTCGCCGCCGAGAAAGTGTTGTTCGAAGAACTTTCGAAAGCGCGACCTGGCTACGGCTTCGTGATGGAAGAGCGTGGCGTTGTCGAAGGCACCGACAAAACCAACCGCTGGCTCGTCGATCCACTCGACGGCACCACCAATTTCATGCACGGCATTCCCCATTTCGCTGTGTCGATCGGGCTTGAGCGCGAGGGCGTTCTGGTTGCGGGCGTCGTTTACAACGTGATCCGCGACGAGCTGTTCTGGGCCGAACGCGGCCAGGGCGCGTACTTAAACGACAAGCGCATACGTGTCGGCGCGCGCGCCAACATGGCCGATGCGTTGTTCGCGACGGGAACGCCGTTCCTCGGCAAGCCGGGGCACGACCTGGCGCTCGCTGAAATCGGCCGCGTCATCGCGCAAACTTCCGGCGTGCGCCGCTTCGGCGCGGCCTCGCTCGATCTTGCGTATGTCGCCTGCGGCCGCTTTGACGGCTTTTGGGAGCGGGGCCTCAGCGCGTGGGACGTCGCAGGCGGCGCGATGATCGTGCGCGAAGCGGGCGGCTTCGCAAAGGAAATCGATGGCGGCGATTTCATGAAAACCGGCGCCATCGTCGCCGCGAACGAAAAGCTCCTGCCTCTCCTTACGAAAGCCGTGCGCGGCGGTTGATCTTCAACTGCTCCCCCGTTTACGGGGGAGCTGTCAGCGTGCAAAGCACGATGAGTGAGGGGGCAACGCGTTCCATCCCCCTCCGTCGCCAACGGCGACACCTCCCCCGCTTCGCGAGGGAGGACAAAGAACGGAGGCGGCGTGGCGAATTCAAACGCAGGCGAGCGTAAAGTTTCCGCCTGGGAAATCGTCGCCTTCGCGGCGCCTGCGGCGCCGTTGCTGGCGCTGACGCTGCCGACGGTCATTTTCCTGCCGCCGCACTTCGCTGAACATCTCGGCATACCACTTTGGGCGGTGTCAGCGATCTTCTTGGGCGCTCGGCTGCTCGACATCGTTTTCGATCCGATGGTCGGCGGCATTCAGGACCGCACCGAGCACGCATGGGGCCGCCGCCGTTTCTGGCTGGCGGCGACTTGCCTGCCGCTGATGGTGCTTGTGTGGATCACGTTCCTCGGGCTGCAGCCTGGCGTCAGCATCGCCGCAGCGTTGGCGACGATCCTTGTCCTCTACACGGTGTTTGCGGCGATGATGGTGGCGCATCTGGGTTGGGCGGGCGAATTGGTGCCGACCTATCACGGCCGCACGCATGTGCTTGGCGCCGTGCAAGTAGCGAGCTTGGTTGGACAAACGATCATGCTCGTGCTCGCCGGCGTTGTCGTGCAAGGCTTCGGCGGCTCGAACGCCGACGCGGTGCACGCCATGGGCTGGACGGTGCTATTTCTGTTGCCGGCGACGACGCTTCTGGCGGTGTTGTTCGTGCGCGAGGAGCAGCGGCCGCCGCAACCGCACCTCGGCCTGATGGATTCAATCAAGGCGCTGCTCGCCAATCGCTCGGCGCAGCGTGTGCTGTTGCCGGACCTGTTGCTGGGGATCGCGCAAGGCGTATCGGGCGGATTGTTTCTGTTCTTTTTCCAGTTCGTCCTCGGCTTTGAGCGCGAGTCGCAGACGTTGCTGGCGATGTACTTCCTCGCGGGTCTCGCCGGCGTGCCAATCTGGTGGATCGCCGCGCGCAAGATCGGCAAGCATCGCGCGTTGCAGGCCGCGTTTATCTATTCGGCGCTGACACTTGCTCTATTGCCGATTATGCCAGCGCAAGAATTCTGGATCGTTGGGCCGTTCATGGCGCTGGCAGGTCTGGCGCAGGGCGGTGGCACGCTGCTGACGCGATCCTTGATGGCCGACGTTGTGGACGAGGACGAAGTGAACACCGGCGCGCGGCGTTCAGGGCTCTATTTCGGGCTGCTCCTCACGACGTCAAAACTCGGTATCGCCGCCGGGCCGATCACCTACGCCATCCTCGGTGCTGTTGGGTTTGTCGCCTCGCAAGGCGCAGACAACAGCGCGCAAGCGCTCGGCACATTGACCGCCCTGTTCATCGGCGTGCCCGTAACGCTCAACGTGCTCGCGGCTTTGTCTCTGCGCAATTATCCGCTGGATGAAGCGCGTCAAGCCGCGCTGGCGGCGGCCATCGCCGAGCGCCAATCGGCGAACAGCGAGAACACCTTGGGGCCATCCACCAAATAGCGGCGCCACAACCGCGCCGGCTCGCTGCCCAGCCGGTGCAGCCATTCCAGCCCCAACGCGCGCAGAATGCGGGGCGCACGACGCTTGCGGCGCGCCAGAAAATCCAAAGCCGCACCGACACAGAGGCCGACGCCGCGCGCGTCGCCGCGTTGCTTGATCGCGAAGGCGATCAATTCTTGTTGCGGCGCGCCCACGCAGATGAAGGTAAACCGCGCGCCCTGCTCGGCGGCGAACGCCGCGGCTTCGACGATGGCGGCGGGATTTTGCTTCAGCCCCATCGGCGCGTCGTACCAGCGCACGTCTGTGAGTTTGTAACGTTTTGCAAGCTTGGCGATGGTTTTCGCGTCGCCGCCGATGATGGTGATGGCTTCACTCGGCTCGATCACTTGATCGAAGAGGCGCTTGGCCAAATCTGCGCCCGTCGCCGTGGGCAAACGCAAACCCGCCTTCTTCGCCAGCGCCCTGAGCATCTTGCTGTCGTTCAGCGTCAGCCAAGCGTTGTCGTAAAGTGCGCGGCGCGCCGGTTCTTTGGAGAGACCCACGACATGATCGACATTCGGCGTCGCGACATAGGCAAAACGCCCGCCCAGGGTCGCGCGGACTGTCACCGCGTCGACTGCGCGATCCAGATCGAGGCCGCTGAACTCAATGTCGAGAAATGAAATCGAAGTCGGAGCCGCGCCGTCGAACGCCATCGCTTTTAACCCAAACGACGCATTAACCGTTGCGCCGGGCCCGCCGATGCAGGAACCGGGCCGGATCGATCGCATCAAGCGCCGGCCCAGACAGCGCTTGAGGTGTAGCGCAGAGGAGCGACGCGATTGTCTCTCCGAGCAGCGGCGCAAGCGTCAGTCCACGCGCACCTAAACCACCGATAACGTAAACGCCCTCATGGCGTGCGTTAGGCCCGCGTTCAGCATCCGGCAGCGCGCCGGCGATCGGTGCACGATCCTGCGTCGTGGCGCGAAACGCAGCGCGGGAGCGCAGAGTTGACGCATCAAGCGACGCGGCGACATCGGGCGCGAGCTTCGCCAAAGCGGCAAGATTTTCGGCGCGGCTGCTTTTGCCATCCACACTCGCTTCGGCCTTGTCGAATGTCGCGCCGAACATTACGCCGCCGCCGAACGGTGCGAGATAATTGCCTTGGGTGATCGCATGTTTGGGCTCGGCGCCCGCGCCCCATTCGATTTGCCCGCGCGACAGTTCGATCGGCAGGAATGCGGCCGGACGAAACGCGCCCAGCCCAGCGCCACACGCGAGCACCACCGCATCCGCCTTCAATCGCGCGCGACCGTCAGGCGCGCGAAGGAGCCAGGCGTCCCCGGCCGGTTCGATCGCGGAAATTTCCGCCTCCAGCAACAGCTCAGCGCCCGCCAGCATCCGTTCGAGCGCCGCGACCGGCCGCACGAGGCCGGCGCGCGGATGAAACGCTGCGCCGTCAGCTCGGGCGCCGAACCAATCGGCCGGCAGCGGCGGATCATTCAGAAGATCTGCGAGCGCGTCGGCGCTATTGGCGCGCGTGCGTTCCTCGACGCCACAGCCATCGAGTACGCCAAGCTTTTCGTAAGTGGCGACCGCGTCGAGGTACGCAGCCAGAAACACCTCGGCTAACGGCCCGCCGCGATCGAGGCGCGGCATGATCAGGCCTGCCGGATTGCCGCTCGCCCCCGCCCCCAGCGCCGGGGCAGCGTCGAGCACAATGGTTTCCAGGCCGCGCCGGGTGAGCGCCGCCGCAGTCGCTGCGCCGGCGATTCCAGCGCCGAGGATAGCGACGCGGGAAGCCGACGCTCTCCCTCCACGCGCGGGGGAGGTGCTGAGCGTAGCGAAGCGGAGGGGGAAGGCCGCAGCGCCGCCGCCGTCGTCTGCGGCGGCGCCCCTTTCGCGAGCAGCGGAGGAAAAGGTTGCCTCCAGCCGTTCGCGTTTGCGCCCGAAGCCCGGCTTCTTCTCCACAGCAAATCCTGCCGCTTCGAGGCCTCTGCGGACTTCCCCGGCCACGGTGAACGTCGCCGCGCGCGCGCCCGGCGCTGAAAGCGCGGCGATTCGCTTGAACACGTCCGGGCTCCACATCGCCGCGTTCCGCGCCGGTGCGAAGCCGTCGAGAAACCAAGCATCGAACTTGCCTCGAAGGCCGGCGAGCACGCGCTCGGCATCGCCCACGTGAATGGTCAGCGAGAACCCATCCTCCGGGAACCAAAGGCGTTGCGGCCCGAAAGCGCGCACCGGCCAGCGCGCGAGCAGGCGCGCGGCGAGGTCCGCCACCTCCGGGAAATGCGCGAGCGCACGCGCCGCATCCTGCTTTGCGAGAGGGAATGCCTCGATAGAGGAGATATGCAAATTTGCGCCGGGCGAATGTGTTGCGCGCCAAGCACGCCATGCAGCCAAAACATTCAATCCGCTGCCAAATCCCAGCTCGCAGAGCGCGAAACTTGGACGCCCGGCCCATGCGCTAGGAAGACCACAGCCGGCTAGGAATACCGCCTCGCTTTCGGCCAGACCGCCTTCGCGAGAAAAGTAGACATCGTCGAACGCCGTCGCCTTGGGGGTTCCGTCATCGCTCCAAACGAGCGTGGGTTGGGGTGGCAAGCGCGGCATGGGCGCGGTTGAACATTGGGCCCGCCCCAAAAGCAAACGAGCCGCCCTTTCGGGCGGCTCGAAAGCACATAACGGTCGTTAAACCGATTACGGATGGGCCGGAGCAGCAGCCGGATCAGCCGGAGCAGCAGCCGGGTCGGCCGGAGCCGCCGCCGGATCGACCACAGCAGCCGGATCAGCCGCCGGCTCAGCCGGAGCAGCTTCTTCGACCGCAGCAGGTTCTTCCACCGTCGTCGTTTGGCCGCAGGCCGCGACGCCGAAGGCGAGAACGGCCGCCGCAGCAGCGGCGAAGCCCAACTTACGCATGTTCATAGGTTGCACCCCTCGTCTCAACGTCGAGGCAATCCTCAACGCAGGCGGCGACTCCCATGCCAAGGATTAACTACATTGGCAAGCCCACTAGGCTTCCAGGGGCATCCGTTTCTGCATAGGGCGGAATCGTTTCCGTCACCCTGCCCGAGCGGAATTGTCAGCCTTCGACGGCGGCCGCTAACGCTTCTTCCAACTGCTGGAAGGTCGGCTGCATGGAAGAAGGCACCGAACCGCGGCCGATTTCCACCGAAACCTGGGCGGCATTGCCATGCAAGTGCGCAACGAGGACGTCGCGGATGATCTTATAGAATTGCGCGTCGTGCTCGATCACCGAGTTTAGGCGCGCGGCCATCGGGCCAACGATGCCATAGGCCAAGAACACGCCGAGGAACGTGCCGACCAGCGCTTTGCCGATCATGAGACCCAGAATTTCGGGCGGCTCGTTGATCGCGCCCATGGTTTTCACGATGCCCAACACGGCCGCGACAATGCCGAGCGCCGGCAGACCGTCGGCCATGCCTTGCAGCGCGTGCGCGGGATGCAGGGCCTCGTGGTGGTGCTTTTCGATCTGCTTTTCCATGGCGTCCTCGACCTGATGCGGATCGTCGAGGTTCATGGTCATCATGCGTAGCGTGTCGCAGATGAAATCGACCACGAAGTGGTCTTTGCAGAGTTTGGGATACTTCTGAAAAATCGCGCTTTCGTTGGGTTTTTCGATGTGCTGCTCGAGCGCGACGACGCCCTTCGTCTTCATCAGCTTGGTGAGCTGGAAGAGCAGCGACAACAGGTCCTGATAGTCCTTCCGGTTCCACTTCGGACCCGACATCACCATGCTGAGCCCGCCGACGACGCCTTTGAGGCCGTGCATGTCGTTGGAGATGATCATGGCCCCGACAGCGGCGCCGAAGATCATCATGAATTCCATCGGCGCGGCTTCGATGATGACGTCGAAATGGCCGCCGGCGAGCATGAAGCCGCCGAAGACCATGCCGAACACCACTGCGAGGCCGATAATCGGAAACATAAACGTCCGTTAGGAAAAGGCGGGAAATCCCAAGGCGTTATGGCCTTGTTGGGCTTAACGGGCGGTTGCGCCGTCGCGTTTGCCGCGCCGGGCGCTGAAACAATCGCGGAGAAAGTTTGAGCTTGCCGCGACGCCACGCCGGTTTGCGCTTCGGCGATCTCATGTATGTCTCGCGCGCGCCTTCATGACCGACCAGCCCGCCCCACGCCGCGTTCCTCGGCTTTACCTTCTCTTCATTTGTCTGCTCGTGATCGGGGCCGGCAATTCGATGTTGCTCGCTGTCGCGCCGCCCTTGGTGCGCGATCTCGGCCTTTCAGATTCGAGCGTCGGCTGGATCTTCTCTCCATCCGCTTTGCTGTGGGTGTTTTGCAGTCCCTACTGGGGCAGACATTCCGACCGCGTTGGACGCAAGCCGACCATCGCCATGGGCCTTGCGGCATTTGCGATTTCGATGATGGCGTTTGCGGGCGTAGTCGTCGCCGGCGGCGAGGGCTGGCTCGCGGGCTCCGCCCTTCTCACCGCCCTCATCGTCGCGCGTTGTATCTTCGGTGCGTTTGGCTCGGCGTCGAGCCCGGCGAGCCAAGCTTACGTCGCCGACCATACCACGCAGTTCCAGCGCACCGAGCAATTCGCGATCCTCAGTTCGGCGTTTGCACTGGGTCAAGCCTTCGGCCCGGCGGTGTGCGCGGCGCTCGCGGCTCGGTTGGGGCTGGTGTTTCCGATCGTGCTGATCGGCACGCTGGGCGCTGTCGCGGCGTTCCTCGTGTGGCGCTTCCTGCCCGAACAAAAAAAGCCGTCGGCCACGCCGCCTGGTTCGTTGGCGCTCACCGGCGGCGATGATGGCGTGAACTCTTTCAGGCTCGCGCGCGATCCGCGCCTGTCGGCGTATTTGCTCTATGCGCTGGCGATGTCGGTCGTCACCGGCGCGCTGACGCAAGTGTTCGGCCTCTTCACCATGGACCGGCTGGAGGTCTCCGGCGAGGCCGGCGCCGAATTGATCGCCGCTGGCTTCATGGTCAGCGCATTGGCGCTGCTCGCCACGCAGATGGCGCTGTTGCCGCGGCTCAAACTCACGTCGCGGCCACTCATGGCGTGGGGCACGGCGTTCATTTTCGTTGGCGTGGCCATCCAGATCGCCGCGCCTAGCTTGGGCGCGTTACTGGTTGCACAAGCCGTGCAGGGCGTAGGCTTCGGCCTCGCGCGTCCGGGTTTCACAGGCGGCGCCTCGGTTGCTGTGCGCCCGCACGAACAAGGCGCGGCGGCCGGCCTGGTCACCGCGATGAACGGCGCAGGCTTCGTGGTCTCGCCGATGGTCGGTGGCGTTGTCTATGAACGCTTCGGCATGGACGCGCCGCTTTACGTGATGCTCGCGCTCCTCAGCGGAATGCTGGCTTTCACATTGGTGAGCCGGCGCTTGCGCAACCAAACGCCGATCACACCGACGGATAGCGCAACCCCCTAACCCACCGCGTCGCGCGCCGCCTCGAGCACCACGTCTGTCGCTCGCCCGCGCACTTCGAGTCCGCGCGCGCGCTCGAAAGCGCGAATAGCGTTGCGGGTGCGCGTGCCGATCGCGCCGTCCGCGCGACCGGCGCTGTACCCCAAGCGATTCAGCAAACGCTGAAGCTCGCGGATGCCGGAGCGATCGAGCCCACGCGGTTCGCGCGTCGGCTCTGGCGCCACGCCAGCGCGCACGCGGATGCGTTCGAGCAATGACAAGGTTGGGAAGCCATCGGCGGCAAGGCCCTGCTCGGTCTGGAAAGCGCGCACAGCGCGGCGCGTGGCCGAACCGAAAAGGCCGTCGGCGCTGCCGGCGTCGTGCCCCAGGGCGTTGAGCAGCGTTTGCAGTTCCAAAGTCTGTTCGCGATTGAGCGAGCCGGCCGCGCGCGGCCAGTCCGCGACCAAACCACTGCGGCCTTCAAAAGATCGCGCGAGCAATGCGACAACAAGCGCGTAGCGATCAGACGCGTTGTAGCGGCGAATGACGCCGAAGTTCGGATGCAGCAACAGCGCCGGGCCCTGCGCGCCCGCCGGCAGGAAGAGCTGCGATTGCAAGCCGCGCTGATCGGAAGTCCAGGCTTGGCCATCGATGCGCGCGACGCCGCGCTCCTGCCAATCTGCGACGCTACGCTGCGTGCCGTCGGCGAGCGCGTAGTTGAAACCATCAGGCAAACGCACTTCGTCAAACACCGGCTCGCCGCGCCGCCAGCCGCGATCGGCGAGATAATTCGCGATCGACGCTGCGACATCGCCGCGATTGGTCCAGATGTCGCGATGGCCGTCATTGTCCCAATCAACCGCGGTCGTCAGATAGACGTCCGGCATGAATTGCGGTTGCCCCAGCGCACCGGCCCAGGACGAGCGGAGCTGTTGCTGCGAAGCGAGGTCGCGCTCCACCATCTCGATCATGGCCAGCAGATATCCTTCGAACTGCGCGCGGCGGCGGCCCTCGTAGGCGAGTGTCGCGAGCGCGGCGGCGCCCTCATAGTTCAAGGCGGCCGCGCCGTAGTTCGATTCCAGCCCCCAGATGCCAACGATGATGTCGGCATCGACGCCATAGCGCCCCTCCACGGCGTCCAACGTCGGGCCGAGTTCGGCCTTCAGCGCCCGCCCGCCGCTGATGCGGTTTTCGGTGACGCGGTTGGTGACGTAATCCCAGACGGGGGCGACGAATTCGGGCTGACGCTGATCGAGTTCGACGATGCGGGGATCTGGCGTGAGGCCCGAGAGCAACCGCTCCACCACCGCCCGGTCCCGCCCCTGGCGGAGAGCCCGCTCCGAGAACGATGCGCGCCAAGCGTCGAAATCCGCATTGCCGGAAGAAATGTAGGTGATCGGCGGCGGCGGGGCCTGCGCCTGGACGGCCGCTGGACCACAGGCCAGGGCGAAAAGGGCCGCCGTCACGACCAAGGCGCGCTTCAAATGCTTCACAGCTCGTCCTTTATCCATGTCCAACAGCCTTCTGGCCGCCAGCCCGTTAAACCCGCCTAAGGTGCGTCGCCGACCCCATCAACCGGCCCGGCGATTGACTTCCCCCGGCGCCCCCATTATTCACGCCGCTTCCAATTTCCCTGCCCGAGCGTGTCATGAAAGTCCGGTCCTCCCTTAAGTCGCTCAAGACCCGTCACCGGGCTTGCCGCGTCGTGCGCCGTAAGGGCCGGGTCTATGTGATCAACAAGGTTGACCCGCGCTATAAGGCCAAACAGGGCTGAGCCGGCGAAATTAAGGGCGCAATGAGGCGCCTCCTGCCCTCGCGGGCCTTTTGATTCTCGTGTAGATTCGTGCGTCGCAATGCGCCGCCTGTTCATCTCCTTCGTGTGTGTGCTTTCGCTCGCCGCTTGCGGCGTTGGCGGAGACGCGCGCGCGCCGAACGATCCGCAGCTCGATTCCATGTTCACCCAGCTTGCGGAAGCGCCGGACGACGCTGCGGCCGCCGCACTCGAGGCCCAGATCTGGCAACGTTGGGCCGAGAGCGGCTCGGCCACGGTCGATGTGCTGCTGGAGCGCGCCCGGGCGGCGGAATCGGCGGGCGATAACGAGCTCGCGGTCCAATTCCTTGACCAGGCGAGCGACCTCGCGCCCAATTACGCCGAGCCGTGGAACCGCCGCGCTTCGATCGCCTACGACGCAGAGGATTACGCGGGTGCGATCGCGGCGATCCAAGAAACCTTGAAGCGCGAGCCCCGCCATTTTGGCGCGCTCGGCGGCTTGGGCCTCATCTACGAAGAGCTGGGCCAAGAGCGCGCGGCGCTCGAGGCTTTCCGCGCGGCGCTGGCCGTCCACCCGCATTACGAGCTCGCGGTGCAGGGCGTGCGCCGGCTCGAACCGCGCGTCGACGGCCGCGACGCATGATCCCAAAAACATGATCCTGGAACTGGGCGCCGCCGGTATCGCGGCGGCGCTTGCGGGCGGCGCTTGGTATGGCCGCGGCTATAGCGAGCGCGCGTCACGCACCTGGCCGGCCGAAGGCCGCATGATTGATGCGGACGACGCACGCCTGCACGTGCTGGAGACCGGTGACGCGGCTAACCCACGCGTACTGCTGATTCACGGCGCCAGCGCCAATTTGCGTGAATTGTGGGGGCCGCTGGCCGCCGATCTCGCGCGCGATCACCGCGTCATCGCTTACGACCGCCCAGGCTTCGGGCACTCAACGCGCCCAAGGCGCGGCGCACAAAAGATCGCCACGCAAGCGCACTTCGCGGCGAAGGTGCTTGAGCAAACCGGCAGCGGCCCGGCCATTCTCGTCGCGCATTCGATGGGCAGCGCGGTGGCGTTGCGCACTGCGTTGGACCGACCCGATCTGGTTTCTGGTTTAGTGCTGGTCGCGCCGTTCACGCACCCCTATCCACATCAGCCATCATGGTGGGCGCGGCTCGCCGCCGTACCGCTGATCGGCGAGGTGTTTTGTTTCTCGATCATTCCGTGCGTTGGGCCGATTGTCGGACGCAGCAGCGTCGCCAACAATTTCTGGCCATCGGAAACGCCGAAGGGCTTCTACGAAGAGGCGGGCGTCGGGTTGGTGTTTCGGCCGGCGACATTCCGCGCCAACGCTATCGACGTGTGCGCGACAAAAACTGAGTTCGCGGCGCTTGCGCCACTCTATGCGGACTTGCTCACACCCACGATCGTCATCGCCGCGGAGAAGGACAAGATCGTCTCCCCCAAGCGCCACGCCCGCGCACTCGCCGCGGAATTGCAGTCGGTTGAGTTGGTCACCGCGCCTGGGGCTGGGCATATGCCGCACCGGCTACGGCCAGATCTGGTGTTGTCCGCAGTTCGTCGCGTCGGAAGCATGGTGACGCCGCCCGCCGAACGCTAGCCTTAGCGAAACGATTCGATTCGGGTCTGGGGTGCTGAGGACATGGCGATGGCTGATTTTGGTGGAACGGAATCCGTGGTTGCGCCGCAAGCGCTGACGCAAACCACACGCGAGAAGCTGAAGCAGCTCGTGGCCCGCATCGAAAAGCTCGAAGAAGAGAAGAAGTCGATCGCTGACGACATCAAGGAATCCTACGCCGAAGCGAAGGCCGTGGGCTTCGATAGCAAAGTGCTCCGCCAGGTCATCAAGATCCGCAAGCAGGACCGCCAAGAGCGCGAAGAGCAGGAACAGATCCGCGATCTGTACCTCCACGCGCTGGGGGAAATTTAACTCCACCTAACAACACCCGACGACGTCCGTCATCCCGGACGCGCGGAGCGCGATCCGGAACCCAGGGGCAAACACACAGCCATGTGATCTCTGGATCCCGGCTCTCCCTTCGGTCGGCCAGGATGACGGAGTGTTTCGATTTACGCTAAGCTCGCGCCCGGAGGGGCGCATGCCGCGCGAGGTCGATCCGAAACAGACGCGCAAAGCGCTGCGCATCGTGCGCAAGCTGGCGCAGAAGGCCGCGCGCGAAGAGACGGTCGATCCCGAAACGGGCGAAGTGAAAGACGCCGCACCCGGCGTCGACTACTCAAGCTGGGAGAATGAGTTTCTCGGCGAAGTCGGCCAGCGGCTCGAAAAATACGGCTCCGCCTTCCACAACCTCGACAAAGGCCGCCGCGAAGACGCCCTCTCCATGCTGCAAACCGTGAGACTGAAAGAGATCGCCGCCAAGGCGCGCGGCAAACCGCGCAAAGGCCTCACAACGCGCAAGCCGATCGGGAGCAAGAAGAAGCGCTAGCGTGCGCTCACCGCAGCGCAACGCAGCGCCACCGCCTCAGCTCCGATGCAATCACAGTACGTGCGGCGTGCGATTGGCTGGGAAGCCGAAGCGACGAGGGTGCTTTCTGGCTGACGGTGGTGCTCTAAAGTGCCCGCAGGGGAAGCGATATGCGCATCATCGCCACTGTCATCGCCGTTCTGTCGCTCCACGCCAGCGCGTTCGCACAAAGCGCGCCTAACCCTGTCCTCGAACATTTCCGGGCCTACCGCGCCGCGATCGCGGCTGGGGATATGGCGACCGCGGAGTCCGAAGCAGCCGCGGCACTAACGGCGTCGGAGCAGCGCGACGGCAACGGCGGCCGCACCGCAGTGTTAGCTCTGAACTTGGCAAGCTTGCGCCTAGAACGCGGGCGGCGCGCCGAGGCGATTGCGCCGGCGCAGCGCGCAAACGACATCGCTCGCGCCGGTACGGCCGATGCCGGCGTCGATCCCGTTCTGGCAAATTTGGTGCTCGGGCGCGCACGGCTCTCGAATGAGATTGGGCCGAAGGACGATTTGCGCGCCATGCTCGACACAGCGAACGCGCGGGACGATCTCCGCGCGGAGGTGTATCTCGGCGCCCTCGATCTCGCGCGCCAGGAATTGCAGGATCGGCGATTTGCAGCAGCAGCAAACGCGTGGGATTTGGTTGCGTCAACATCGGACGCCGCGCCGGGCAACGCCACCTTGGCGCGCGCTCAAGCACTTGCGCTAGGAGGCGTGTCGCTCATTTACCTCGCCGAAGCGATGCCGAATTCCCGCGAAACGCGGCCCGAAGAAATTCAGGCTCACGATAAGCTGCACGGCGCGATGATGATTGTGCGCCAGCGATTGCTTGACCTTCCCGCTGGAGCGCCAACCTCCACCGAGGCTCGAACTTACGGAATGGCGCGCGCCTGGCACGACGCGCTCGATTCACGGCTCAGCGACATAGACAACCCCTGGGATAACGAAGACGAGCACGCCTACCAATTGCACGAACAAGGCGCATCGGAATGCGTCGAAATCCGGCTAACGCCGCCGCCTGAGTACCCGCGCAACGCAAGCAACAATTACGAAGTGGGATCGGTGGTCACGCAGTTTCACATGGATCCAAACGGCGAAGTGTCCCGACGCGAAGTGATCGGTTCGGCGCCAAACGCTGGCAGCTTTGTCGACGCGGTTGAGCGTGTGTACGACCAATGGCGGGTGAGAACCACCGATCGACCCGGTCGCTGTCAGCGCGTGCCTATCGTCACGTTGGTGCTCAACTTCCGCCTGCCGTAAACAAGCGAATTACCCACGTGCGCCCCTCCGGCGATACGATCAGCCCAACGACCAGAATGTTCAGCACCGCCGCCAGACGCAGATAAGTGCGGAACGGTTCTTTGCGCGTTTTGTGGCGGAAGAGCTGTTGCCCCAGCAGCGCGCCCAGTGCGCCGCCAACGAGCGCGAGGCCGAGCAGCTCCTTCTCTGGCACACGCGATCTGTTCGCTTCAGACGCGCGCTTGTCCCACCAGAACAGCACGAACGCGAAAAGGTTGATGACGCCGAGCCAAAGCCACAACGCCATCACCATGCCTGCATCTCCGTTTAGCCTTCGGCCGCGACCCGTTCTTCCAGCCCATATTCGCGCAGCTTGCGATAAAGCGTCGAGCGGCCGATGCCAAGCCGGCGCGCCACTTCCGACATGTGGCCGGCATAATGGTCGATCGCCAGTTCGATCAAATCGCGTTCGACTTGTTCAAGCTTCCGCAGATGGCCTTCGGTGTCGAAGATCGCGACCGGTGACGTATCGACGGTTTGGGACGCCACTGCTTCAAACGCCATCGTCATCGCGACATGATCGTTCGCTGGCAGCGGTAGCGTTTCCTCGCGCGCATCGTTCGCAGCATAGACGGGCTTCAGGCCGGAAATCTGCGGGAAGTCTTCCGGCTGCAGCAGATCGCCTTCGCACAGGATCACCGCGCGGAACACGCTGTTTTCGAGTTGGCGGACGTTGCCCGGCCATTCGAAATCCATCAGCATCTGCATCGCCGCTGCCGACGCGCCGCGGACGCTGCGGCCCTCTTCCGCGTTGAAGCGGGCGATGAAACGCTGCACCAGCGGGCCCACGTCGTCGCGGCGCTCACGCAATGGCGGCGCTTCGATCGGGAACACGTTCAGGCGATAATAGAGATCTTCACGGAAGCGGCCGTCGGCGACGAGCTTTGCCAAATCCTTGTTGGTGGCGCTGATAATGCGGACATCGACCTTCACCGGGCGCTTGGCGCCGACGGGATCAACTTCGCTTTCCTGCAGCACGCGGAGCAACTTCACTTGTGCGTCGAGTGGCAATTCGCCGACTTCGTCCAAGAAAAGCGTGCCGCCGTTTGCCTCAACAAACTTGCCGGCGTGGTTGTCGACCGCGCCGGTGAACGCGCCTTTGCTGTGGCCGAACAGGATCGATTCAACCAGGTTCTCAGGGATCGCGCCGCAATTCACGGTCACGAACGGGCGCCCTGCGCGATCGCTTGAGCCTTGGATGGCGCGCGCGAGAATTTCCTTGCCGACACCGCTTTCACCGGTGATCAACACCGGAATGTTGGACGCGGCAGCGCGTTTGCCCATGCGTACAACTGGGCCCATCACGGGCGCGTTGGCGACCATATCGTCAAACGAAAATTGGCCGGACGCCTTCTTCTTCAGGCGCACCACTTCGGTTTTCAGGTTCGACATGTCGAGCGCGTTGCGGATCGACACCATGATGCGTTCGGGCGAAGCCGGCTTCACGAAGAAATCGCTGGCGCCGGCCTGCATGGCTTGGACGACTGTGTCGATACCGCCAGAAGCAGTGAGCACGATGCACGGCAGATCGGGGCGGCGCGCGCGAATTTCCTTCAGCGCTTCCTGGCCCGTCATGCCCGGCATGACCAGATCCAGCAGCGCGATATCGATATCGGCGTGCGTTTCAACGGCGGCGACAGCCTGTTGGCCATTCTCGGCCGCGCGCGTCAGAAAGCCGTTGCGCTCGACAGCCGCCTGCAGAAGGCGCCGTTGCGCCGGATCGTCATCGACGATCAGGATAGTCTTGCCCATGGTCCACCATATGTTCGACGCCCCTCTGTTGGAGGCGTTCGTTGAAGCGACCATACGGATCAGACGTTCAAGTCGCGTTAAAATGGCACACTGAATCGCGGTTTTCGTAAGCTCTCATAGGCACTAGATAAACGCGATGTTCACCATGCCGGCGCGCACATGACGGACGAAAAAGACCCAGAGCGCAACCGGATCAGCGCGCGCATCGGCCGCGTGGCGAGCGTTGGCGCGAATTTGTCGGGCGCGGTTGGCGCGCGCGCGATGGGCGCCGATCAGGCAGCTCTCGCGCGCGTGCTGCGCCAAGCACTGGGACGCTCCAAGGGCCCACTGATGAAAGTGGCGCAATTGCTCGCCACCATCCCGGATCTTTTGCCGGAGGCCTACGCGGAAGAATTCCGCAAGCT
Organism: alpha proteobacterium U9-1i; assembly: GCA_000974665.1. Lineage (NCBI taxonomy): Bacteria > Pseudomonadati > Pseudomonadota > Alphaproteobacteria > alpha proteobacterium U9-1i. The sequence continues at coordinate 111,099 of BBSY01000005.1, forward strand.
GCAGGCGCACGCTCCGGCGATGGGCCGGCCGTTCGTGGAGCGGCGGATGCGCGCCGAGCTTGGCAATGATTGGGAAACCAAGTTTGCGCGCTTCGACAAGGACGCCGCCGCCGCCGCGTCGCTTGGCCAAGTGCACCGCGCGGAAGGGCACGATCATCGCGCTCTTGCCTGCAAGCTCCAGTATCCGGACATGGCAAGCGCCGTCGAAGCCGATCTGGGTCAGCTCAAAACCTTGCTTGGCCTCTTCAAGACGATGGACGGCACCATCGACAGCACCGAGGCGATCGAGGAAGTGAGCGAGCGCCTTCGCGAGGAACTCGATTACGCGCGCGAGCTGAAGCACATGCGCTTGTTCGCGGCGATGTATCGGGCCGATCCACGTCTCCGCACGCCAGAGCCGGTCGAGGCGCTTTCAACCAAGCGCCTCCTGACTATGACTTGGCTTGACGGGCGTGGCCTCCTTTCGTGGCTCGACGAGACACAAGCAACGCGCAACCGCATCGCCGAGATGATGTTTCGCGCCTGGTGGGGGCCGATGACGCATTATGGCGTCATTCACGGCGATCCCCATCTCGGCAATTACTCGCTTACCGAGAACGCCGAGCATCTGCAGCTCTTGGATTTTGGCTGCGTGCGCATCTTCCCGCCGCGTTTCCTCGAAGGCGTCGTTGGCCTTTATCGCGGGTTGCGCGCCGACGATCGCGATCAAATCGCCCACGCCTACGAGGTTTGGGGCTTTAGGAATTTGAATGCGGAACTGATTGACGCGCTGACGCTTTGGGCGCGCTTCATTTACGGCCCGATGCTGGACGATCGGGTGCGCACCATCGCCGACAATGTTCCTCCCGCCGAGTATGGCCGCCGCGAAGCGATGGAGGTGCGACGGCGCTTGAAGACGCTGGGCCCGGTGCTGATCCCGCGTGAGTTCGTATTTATGGATCGCGCCGCCATTGGCCTTGGTGCAGCGTTCCTGCACTTGCGAGCGGAGCTAAACTTCGGCGCCATGTTCGCCGAAAGCGTCGAAGGTTTCTCAACGGAAGAGCTGGCGGCGCGCCAGCGTGAAGCGACAGCCGCCGTCGGGCTTTAGCCCAACATCAGCAACGTGCCCTGCTGCACCGCAATCATCGCGACGAGCGCGCCTTGGGCGCACGTGCGGTAGATGGCGCGCGAGCCACCCGTCCAGCACATGCTCAACAGTGCAAGCGCAGTAATGGCCGCGATCGGCGCGCTCCAAAACACAATGGCGTTGAGCGGCGCGAACAGAGCCGTGATGGGCCACGCGAGCAACGCCATCGCGTGGGCGCCGGCCGCTACCGCGCAACCGTACGCGTCGCGATAAAGGGCGTCGGCGAGCGTTTCGCGGGTAAAGTGAAACGATAGCGCAAACACGGGCGCTGAAAGCAACAGCACCATCCAGAGGTCAATCCGGCCAAGCGCTAAGGCGACAAACAGCCCGCCAAGGGCGCCAGCGGCGCTCGCGCCGCCGAGAACGACGAGTCGTTCAGACTTTCGGAAGTTGGAAGCGAACGGCTGCTCACCCGCAACCTCAGGCGTTTGGACCGATACGAATGACCCCATTGGCGCGTCGAATGCCATGTTCCACCTGTTGTCGCACGTGTGAGCCCCTCTCACTCCGCGACAACGGGCGCCGCGACGCCTTGTTCCTGCCACATCGAAAAATACGCACTTCGCCTTGCGCGCGAACCACGCGGCGTGTGTATTGGGGCAGCGAAGCGCGCGGGAGCCCATAGGAGAATGGAAAAGTACGCACTGATCACGACGCTCGTCGCCGCGATCGTGCTCGCTTTTTTGTTCGGCGCGATCGCCAGCCGGTTCAGGTTTTCACCAATCGTTGGCTATTTGCTCGCCGGCCTCGCCGTCGGCCCTCATACGCCGGGCGTTGAAGCCAACGTCGACATGGCGCTCCAGCTGTCAGAGATCGGCGTCATCCTGCTGATGTTCGGGGTCGGGCTCAAAATCTCGATCGATGACATCTGGTCCGTGCGCTGGACGGCGGTGCCAGTGGCGTTGCTGCACACCCTGCTCTGCGCTGCGCTCGGATTTGGCGTCGGCCTCGCGCTGGGCATGCCGCCCGCAGAGAGCATTCTGATGGGCTCGGCGATCTCGATCGCCTCAACCATTGTCCTATTGCGCGCGCTTGAAGACCGCCGCCTCACCAAGACCGAAGAGGGCCGCATCTGCGTCTCGTGGCTTTTGGTGGAAGATCTGCTCATCGTCCTGGCCATCGTCGCCCTGCCCGCGATCGTTGGGGCGACCGCCAGCGAAGCCGCCGGCGCCTCGCCCATGGCCATCGCCGGCGCGGTCGGCCTGACGTTCCTCAAGATTGCCGGCTTCATCGCCCTGATGTTGGTGGTTGGCGCGCGGGTGTTCCCGTGGCTGATCGTCCAGGTCGCGCACTTGAAGTCGCGCGAATTGCTCTCGCTCGGTACGTTAGCGTTGGCGCTCGGCGTCGCCTACGCAGCATTCCGCTGGTTTGACGCGAGCTTCGCGCTGGGGGCGTTCCTCGCGGGCCTGGCCCTCAATGGCTCGAAATTCTCGCACAAGGTCGCCGAAGATTCGCTGCCGATGCGCGACACCTTTGCCGTGTTGTTTTTCGTCGCGGTGGGCATGCTGTTCGACCCGGGCGTTGTCCTGCGCCAACCGCTCGCGCTCGCGGCGCTCGTCGCGGTGGTGATTCTCGGCAAGGCGGTGCTGGCCTACGTGCTAATGCGCCTCTTTAACCAGCCGCCGCACGCGGCGATGCTGGCGGCCGTAGGCCTTGCGCAAATTGGCGAGTTCTCATTCGTGCTTGCGGGGCTCGGGCTCGATCTCAACGTCATGAGCCGCGAGACCTACAATCTCATCCTCGCCGCAGCGATGATCTCGATCGCGCTGAACCCGTTCCTGGTCCGCTGGGCGCCCATTGCTACCGTCCCGAAGCCCACCCCAGCGCCAGCGGCGAACACGTCGCCAGGTTAAGTGCGCTGTAACTGGGCTTACTCCACCTCTTGTTAGCGATCCTCGCGCATGGTCCGCCCCGATCTGCGCGGGGAATTTCACCATGCTGCATTACAATACCTGCGTGACCTGCGATTGCGGGGCCCGCTACGAACGCGCCGAAGTACGCTTGCCGATCAAGGACATTGGCGTTTTCGAATGCCACGATTGCGGCAAGATGCTTGAGCACTGGCACAGCCAGACCGTGCCGCATTTCCGCGCCGCGGCCAGCGCGCCGGAACGCAAGACGTCCGCAGCTTAGCCGCCGCCGGTCCGGCGGTCCGGCGGGTTGGGCCAATCGAAGACGCACGCGAGCACCTGCTCGCCCATCTCGTACCGCACGCTGGCGTCCTCCAACGAGTTCAACGCTGCGCGGATCAAGCCTGCGCCGAGGCCAGCGCCCTCGCCAGCGTTGATCCGGCCGATCCCGACCTCGCGCCATTCAACCGAGACGCGGCCATCCTGTTCACTCCATTCAATGCGCACCAAACCCTGCGGTGTCGCAAGCGCGCCGTACTTCATGGAATTGGTTGCAAGTTCATAGAGCGCCATGCTGAGACCGGTGACTGCCGTGCGCGGCACGTTCAATCTTGAGCCGCGCTTCACTTCCAGTCGGGGGTTTGGGAGGAACGGCGCGAGTGTGGACTCGATCAATGTTTGAAGATCGACATTGTCCCAATCGCGCTTGAGCAACAGATCTTGCGCGGCGGCCAGCGCGATCAGACGCTGCTCAAGCCGATCGCGATATTCAGGGACGCTGCCGACGTTGCCGGCAATTTTACGCGACAGCGACTGAACCACCGCAATGATGTTCTTGATCCGATGCACAGATTCACGCGTCGCCAGCACGCGACTGTGCTCGGACGCCGCGATCTGGTCCATCAGCAAGCGCGCTCCGCCGCTGGTCAGCACCGTCAACGTTGCCGTGAAAAGATAGACGATTGTCGTCGCGCCCTGGATCGCACTCGGCGGCCCGTTGAGGTTGGGCGCGATCCACAGCCACCACGCCGACGCCGCACTCACGACCACGGCGAAGACACCAACGCGCAATCCCCCAGCAAAGGCGGCGATAACGATGGCGGGATAGAGCGTGATGAAGGGCGGCAACGGCTGTTGGGCCACCGCGTCGAGCGGAAACCTCGCCAAGATGCCGACGCCAATCACCAGCAGCGCGACGACATAGGCGAGCGGGCCGCCCGTGCGAGGCAGCAATGCCTTCAGGCGTTGCAGGTCGATCCCTTGTGCCATGCCCCCTCCGCGCAGGCGCTAGCGCAGCGCCTTGCGTATAACGAGTTTGAGCCCGGACCAGGTTTCATCCACGGCGCAAACTTTTATGTCTACGTATCCCATCGGCAGCGCGATCCTACGGATCGTGTCCTCAGTGATGTCGGTGGAGACTTTCGAGGCCTTCTTCGGCCACGATACCCAAACCTGCCCTTCGACCGCCAATAATGGTCGCAGCTTCTTCAAGTCTGCTTCGAGCTTGGCGGCGCTCGTGTGGAACACGTGGGCGGCCGGCAAGTCCTTCGAAGCGCGGGCAAGGTAGCGCGGAATTATGTGCTCCTCGATCTCGGCCTGGACGCTCGCGGGCATGCTTTTCGCCCAAAGCGCGCCGCCCTCCTTGAGGCCGAGCTTTTTCGCCAAGGGTGTTCCTGAATAGCCGGCCGGCACTCAGCTCTCTCCCCGCTCGCCGCCTTGGCGCTGGTGAAGCTTGGCCAGGAGCTCGCGCTCCTGAATGTCCATCTGATTTTGCGCCCTGCGGGCTTCGATTTGGTCGTCGACCCGCTTGCGGGACCGGCGCGCCCAGGCCGCGACGGCCAGAACGGCCATCCCTCCAAGTCCGAGTACGAAAAACCAGATCATGGCCGCTCCTCTTGCCCCCGCTGCCGTGCGGCCTGGGTATCCCTTGCCCCGCCGGGGGCTTTAGGCTATCAGCCCCGCTTCCCGTTTCGCCCCCGAGCACCAGGATTTACGGCCATGAAAGCCGAAGGCCATCCCGACTACCACATGATCACCGTCCAGATGACGGATGGGTCCACCTACAAGACGCGTTCGACCTACGGCGAGGAAGGCGCGACCTTGGCGCTGGAAATCGACCCGAAGGTTCACCCGGCCTGGACCGGCGGCAACCAGACGCTGCTCGATCGCGGCGGCCGCGTGTCGCGCTTCAACGACAAGTTCGGCGGCTTCATGAAGAAGAAGGAAGGCTGAGGCCTTCCGAAGGCACAAGTTCGAACGCCCGCGCCTCTGGCGCGGGCGTTTTTGTTTGGCCGACTGGTGGATTGATTAGCGCCCGAACGCCGCGTTGAGCTTCGCCAGTTGATCGCTGACGCCGTTGCCGGCGGGGGCTTCTTCGCCACCTTCACCGTACATCACCTCGTCGAGCCGGCGGACGCGTTCGTAAATCGCCGCGCCCCGGCCGATAAGGGTCTTCAGAGCCTCGGGCAAATCCTCCGCGCCGGCAAAGCCTGGGCTGGCCTGCGGCTCACGAGCAATCATGCGATACTTTTCGCCGGTGGCGTCCTTCATCGCGATCTCGCCGTCGCGTACCGCCTTCTGCACCAGCAGCCAGGAGGCTACCTGCATCAGCCGCGTGGTGAGGCGCATGCTCTCGCCGGCATAGGCCAAAGCGGCAGCGCGTGAGAGACGCTTGGAGGCGGCCCGGCCCGGCCCATCGAGATAGGCGGCGGTTTCCTCAACGAGCCCCATACCTTCCTTGAAGGTGCGCTCGAACATCTCGGTTTTGGCGAATTCGGCGGCGCGTTTGCCGTCCGGAGCAACGCTGTTGGGGGAAAGCTGGGTTTTTTCAGTCATGGCTTTCCGGACTTCGCAAACCGCAGGCCGCTCGGGCCCGGCGCCACACCTTACGACGGCCTGACGCCAAACACCGAATCCGCGGCCGCGCGCTGGGCGCGCTTGGATTGGATCGCGCGTTCGCACTGGGCGATCTCGGCGCGGAGGCGCTCAATCCTGTCTTCAAGATCGCCAATGGTGGCGTTCTCGAGCTGCGCTTCGAGCGATGCCGGCTTTTTTACCGGCGGGGCGAACGGATCATCGTCCAACATGGCCTGACCTCCGCTATGATCGTACCTCAACTCCGCCGTAAGCTTAAGCGGACATGCCGGGCCGAAAGGGAGAACATGCAAAGAATCCTTCATAGCCCCGATGCGCCGCTCCGCTTGGTCACCGCTGAAAAGCCGAGCCCCGGCCCCGGCGAGATTCTGATCCGGGTCGCCGCCGCCGGCCTCAACCGGCCCGACCTGATGCAGCGCGCCGGCCTCTATCCGCCGCCGCCTGGCGCGCCGGACACAATGGGGCTTGAGGTCTCCGGCGAAATCGAAGCGCTCGGACCCGGCGTCACGCGCTGGCATCTTTACGATAAGGTCACCGCGCTTCTCTCCGGCGGCGGCTACGCCACATACGCCATCGCGCACGAAGGCGCGGCCCTGCCCGCGCCGTCGCGGCTCAGCATGAGTGAAGCAGCGGCGTTGCCGGAAACCGTGTTTACCGTGTGGGCGAACGTGTTCGAGAGTGCAGCGTTGCTGCCAGGCGAAACATTGTTGGTTCATGGCGGCGCCTCCGGCATCGGCACCACCGCGATCCAAATGGCGAAGGCGCACGGCGCGCGCTTGTTCGCAACGGCAGGCGACGATGCCAAGGTCGCGCTTTGCAAGAAGCTCGGCGCTGATCGCGCCATCAATTATCGCACCGAGGACTTCGAGGAAATTGTGCGGGTCGAAGGCGGCGCTGATGTCGTGCTCGACATGGTCGGCGGGCCATACATTCAAAAGAACATCAACATTATGAACGAGCGCGGGCGCATCGTCATGATCGCCTTTCTAAAGGGTCCGCAGGCCGATCTCAATTTGATGCGTATGATGCTGAAGCGGATCACGCTCACAGGCTCAACGCTGCGCTCACGCTCCAATGAGGAAAAAGCCCGGATTGCGCGTGCGGTGGAAAAACACGTCTGGCCGTGGATCGAGGCCGGCAAGGTGAAACCGGTGATCGACAGCACCTTCCCGCTCTCCGACGCCGAGGCCGCGCACGCACGGCTGCAAGGCGGGGCGCACGCGGGGAAGATTGTCTTGGTCGCCTAGGGCTTTGCGTTCTTCGACTTGACGTGTTCGTTGTTCGTGCGCTCAGCGCCGCCGAACACATCTTCCTCGTCCACGGGCCGGTTGCCGCCCTTCTGAGGCGGCGGCGCGGCGGCGCCTGGCTTTAGGCCAGACTTGGCGCCTTTAACGGGCTCGGGTCGGCTCGGCTGGTTTGGCATCGCGCGCGTCCTCACAGTTCGTGAGGGCAACACGGAAATCGCGGGCACGTTCCGACTGCGGCCTGCGCGCTATTGAGGCGCCGCCATTTCTTGCAAGAACGCGCACTCCTGCGCCTCAGCCAATTCGTAGAGGCGCTGCCCACGCATCATCTGCGGCATCATGTTTTCGACACCGCCCATCATTGCCGCGCTCTCGCGATTATTCGCATCGGCCTGCGCCTGCATGCCACTGATCTGCGCCTGCATGGCCAGTGACTGCGCATAGCCCGCGCCGGGAATAAAGGAACTCGCCAAGCCGCCGATGATGGATGACATCGCCATGCCGGACATTGCGCTGCGCGCATCTTGAGCTTGATTTTGCCGAGACTGCGCCCACTGACCGAGCGACGCGATCTGAGCCTGCATCGCCGGATCATTCATCGTCATAATCATTTCAGATTGGATGGCGTCGCAGGTCATGTGCTCATCGCCGGGTCTGGCCGCCGCGGCTTGTGCGGCCGCCATGGAGGTTTCGAGCGATTGCCCGGCCGCCATCATCTGATCTTGGCCCGGTTGGGCGAACGCCGTTGGCGCGACCAAGAGACTTAACGCAATGAGGACGGGCGCAGCACGCATCAGAACCTCCCCTTCCGCATGAGCGATCGCCGTACTCTCCGGCGGTTGAGCTGAATGCTCAATGAGGAAAGGCTGCTCGGATCGCTGAATCTACCCAAAATCGCCGCGCCGCTGCCTTCCCAAGCCGCGCTGCCGGCGCTATATCCGCCGCAACTGACTTGGTCCGCGCCCGGATCCGTCAGCCCGTTGCTCCATCTGGCCCGAGCGCCTGGCGACGACGCCGGGCGCTTTTGCATATCTGGAGCCTCCCCCATGACCGTCGTTCTGATGCCGAAGGCCACCGCCGTTTGGTTGATCGAGAACACCTCGCTCGCGTTCAATCAGATCGCCGAGTTCTGCGGTCTGCACCCGCTTGAAGTGCAAGGGATCGCTAACGAGGACGTGGCCAAGGGCATTCGCGGCGTAGACCCGATCGCCGGCGGCTTTCTGTCGCGCGAAGAGATCGCCAAGGGCGAAGCCAGCGACACCCACGTTCTAAAGCCGCTCGAGCAAAAGCGCATCGATCTGCCGCAAGTGAAGAAGAAGGGCGCGCGCTACACGCCGGTCGCGCGCCGCGGCGACCGCCCGGACGCCATCGCCTGGTTCCTGAAGAACCATCCCGAGGTCGCGGATTCCAAGATCGTAAAACTGATCGGCACGACCAAAGCCACGATCGAGCAAGTGCGCAATCGCACGCACTGGAACTCGCCGCAGATCAAGCCGGTCGATCCGGTTACCATTGGCCTGTGCACGCAGATTGAACTCGACGGCGTCGTTCAGGAAGCGGCCGCCGCGAAAGCCCGCGCCGACGCCCGCGCCGCCAAGGCTGGCGCCAAGACGCTGAAGAGCGCCCAGGAGACCGTGCCCGCTGAAACCTACGAGGACGCAGCGGCGAGCGACGACGCCCAATAAGCGACGCGCCGCAAAAGCGCCCATTTCAAATCCCCCGATGCGCAAGCCTCGGGGGATTTTTCATGCGCACATTTTTGCTCGCAGCCGGGATTGCGATCCCGTTTGTGTATTTTGCCAACCTGTTTGGCGTCGGCGCCATCACGCCAGGGTTTGACCAGGGCGCGCTGCTGCCGAGTGAGCTTGGCCGTGACGGCATGGCCAACGCAATGTTGTTCAACGCAGGGCTGATGGCGACAGGCGCTTGCGGCGTGCTGGCCGCGTTGGGACTTTTTCTCGCGCTGAGACAGAATAGTGGCGGGGTGATTCTCGCTGGCCTCACTGCGCTTTGCATGCTCGCTTTCGGCGTGTCGATGATCGTTTACGGCGTATTTTCGCTGCCGGATCCACGCCACTACAGCCCAAGCTTGCTCATCATCGCCAGCATGTTGGCGCCGTTGTTCGGCGCCTTCGCTCTGAAGCCTGGCGGCGCGGATCGATGGATCTTGCTTGCGGGCTTCGTCGCCGGGCTTGGCATGATTGCGCTCAGCGCTGGTCTTGGCGGCTTCGCCACGGAGCAGAACGTCGGTTGGATCGTGCGTGCGCACGGCGCCATTGCCTTCGCAACATTCGCGTATCTGTGCTGGGCCGTCTTGCGCCGTGCGCGCTAAGTTTCGATCAGCACGCGGCCGACCAATTGCTCGAACGCCTCCTGCATCCGTTGCGGCGTGTGCTTGTGGCCGCCTTCGCGCCACCATTTAAGCAGCGCGATGAAACCGCCCGCGATGAACACCGCGGCCTCCTGGCGTTGTACGGGTGACCAGTCCGGCCTGCGGCGCTCGAGATTGGCTTCCGCAATCTCGCGTAACTTCAACTCCGCCGCCCGCATCTGGCGCGCGTAAACGGTTGAACGCGTCATGGCCGCCGAAAGCCCCCGCGCATCGCCGATATGAGTGAACAATGCGCGCGACGGCAACACGTCGGTGCGATCGGGATAGCGCTCCGCGTAGGCTGCTTCCGTGCGTGCGATCATATCAACGAACGAGCGCACCAGGAAATCGTCTTTTGACGCGAAGTGCTGGTAAAAAGTTGAGCGGCTGACGCCCGCCTCCTCGGCAATGTCGCTGACTTCCAGCGCATCGATATCGGCATCCTTCGCGCCCAGGCTGAACATGGCCTCGGCCAGCAGACGCCGCGTCCGTGCGGCGCGCCGGTCGATGCCTGTGAAAAGATCGGTTCCCGTTTTGCTATCGGACATCACCGCCCCTCATGTCCGCGAACAGCGCCGGACCTCATCGCCGGCGCAGTCTAGCCTTGATTGTTGCTGGCATATTTCAGGGGAACATCATGAGCATGGAACGGGCCGGCGGATTGGCTCTCGCGGTGGGCGCGATCGCCTACATCGCGTTGATGAGCGTTCACCCAAGCCACGCCGGCGGCAACCCTCAGTTCGGGCCCTTCACGCTGTCCGGCATCGTTCATGCGACGGCCCTCACGGTGAAGCCGATCCTGGTGTTTGGCTTCTTCGCGTTCTCGCGTTGGCTGAGCCTCGAGCGCCCGCTGGTCGCGCTCGGTTTCAGCTTTTACGCGCTCGCCGCGTTGTTCACGATGCTGGCGGGCACGATGAGCGGTTTGATGTTCCCGTACATGGTCGCCGCCGCGCATGCGCCTGGCGGCGACGTCGAAAGCATTCGTCTGCTGGCGCAATATACGACGTGGCTGAACCGCTCGTTCGCGCAAGTCCACTATGACTTCGTCTCTGTCGCCATCCTGATCTGGTCGATCGCTTGGCAGCCCAAGACACCGTACGGCTGGGGCGCGCGCGCGCTCGGCTTTGTGGTGGGCCTCGGCGTGCTTGGATGGCAATTCTCCGGAACAATGAATCTAGAAGCTCGCCAGGGCGCGCTGATCGTCACCGCGGCCCAAGGCGTTTGGACATTGTGCGCAGCGGCTGCGTTGTTGAGCGCGAGGAAGGGCGAATGACTATGATGCGTTTCGCCATTGCCGCGGTGCTGTTCGCCAGCGCCTGCAACAATGTCGCCGCGGACGCTCAATCAAGTGCGTCCATCGCCCTCGACATGACCGCGCCGCGCCCGACAGCACAATTGGTCATCGGCGACGCCGATCCTGTCACCGCGATCTTCGACACCGGCGCCGCGGCTAGCGTGTTGCGCTTGAGCTATGCCGAACGCATCGGCGTGCCGAACCAAGGCCCCGCGTCCGCGCACGGCCCGAACGGCGCGCCTGTCAGCGGCTTCCGCACGCGTATCGACGATGCCCGCCTCGGTGATGCAAGCTTCACCGGCGCGATGGCGGTTGCGCTCGACATTCCCTTACCGCTCGAAGGCGTCGACGCAATCATCGGGCCGGGTGTGTTTTCAGGCCGCTTGGTGCGCTTCGATTTTCCCGCTGGAATTGCTCATGTCGTGCCTCGCACGGCGGACAACACGCCAAGCGGAGAAGCCACGCCCTATCACGGCGAAAACACCCACGGCAGAGTTCGCCGCATTCCCGCCGTGCGCGTCGATATTCCTGGCGCTCCGGAAATTGTTGCGATCGCCGACTCCGGCTCCGCGCGCGGCTTGCTCTTGCCGCTGACACTCGCGCACAGTTTGCCGCTCTCGGAGCCGCTAACCTCTGGCGAGCCCGTGCGCATGGTCGGCGCGCAGTTTCCGAGCCTCACCAGCCGCATCAACGGCAATGTGCGCATCGGGCCGTTGACGATCGAGAACCCGCAGGTGCGCTTTGCTGACGGCATAGGCATGTCCGTCGTCGGCATGGAAATTCTACGCGACGCGATCCTGGTGCTCGACCCAGCCGAGCACCGATCTTGGTTGCTTGCCGCGGACTAAAGCCGCCAGCTGAGCGCGATGGCGCCGAAATCCTGGATCTCGGTTTGCGTCTCGAATTCCTCGCTGCGCGTCACCCAAGTGTAGGCGAGCCGCCAATCGCCGGCGCTGATGCTCACGCCGGCCTGGAGATCGCCCACCAGAGGATTGCGTTCCACCGAAGCGCTGTCTTCGAACGTGTTGCCATCGAGGAAGAGGTTGCGCGCCACGGCGCGGCCTTGCAGGCCGACAAACACGCTCCACGACAACGGCCCGCCGGTGAAATGCTCAACCCCGGAGAGCGACGGACGCACGCGCGGCGGCCCATAATCGTTGTCGATCCGTTGGCCGATGCGCGCGGCGATGCCAACGCGCGCCTCGTCACGCAGCGTGCCCACGGTAACGCCAGCACTCGGCGTCAAATCCATTTCGAGGCCGCCGGCGACATCGGCGAACACGCGCAACGCCCGCCAACGGCGATCGAAAGATACGGCGAACGCAACTTCATCGTTGAGCTGGCTATCCCAACCCAACGGCTCCGGCGCGCCGAGCAATTGGTGGATCCCGCTTTGCGCTTCCTCGCCCTGCGCGGATGGGCCTACGAGGCCCAGCTCCAACTCGTAGGTGTCGAGATAACGCGGCGCGCGGGCGCCGTTGGTAGGTTCTTCGACGCCCACCATCAGCTGCATATAAAGCCAGCCCGCGTACGGATGCTGATCAGGCGGCGCCGGCACGGCGGAGATATCCTGCGGCGTGAAGATCGACTGACCGAAGGCAATGCCCCAGAAATCCGGATTGGCGCCGGAGAGCGGCCGCGTGAAGCCGCCCGCGCCTTCCAGCCAATCGGGCACGCCTTCGCTTGGCGACACGTAAGCAAGCTTGATGCCCGAGGTGTAGTTGTCGTCGGCGCCCGAAGAGAGCGAGTCGTTTTCAACGACGAGCGACAGCACGCCCTTTTGCTCGGCCGGACGATCGCGTGCTTCGGCGATTTGCGGCGTCATCGCCGCGAGCAACGCCCAACCTGCCGCCCATTCCTTCAAGCGCGAGCGCTTCGCTACGCGATGATGTCCGGCGTCAGTCTGTCTTCGATCCATTGAATTTGGTCCCTCAGCACCAGCTTGCGCTTCTTCAGCCGCGCAAGCTGCAGCGCGTCGCCGCCGCTGTTCTGTGTTGCCAGAGCCATGATCGCGCTGTCGAGCGCCCGATGCTCCTCGCGGAGCTCCACCAGCCGCGCCTTAAGCGCGCGCTTTTCGGGCGTGTCATTGATGTCGAACCCGTCGAGGTCGCCGCCATCACTCTCGGACATTACGCGAAACGCCCCTCGCGCGGCCCTTCCCGGCCGCCCCTGAGCTAAGCCATGCGCCGCCCTTTGTGTAAAGCGTCAGCGGAAGGGCTGATTCCGTGGACGATTTTCCGGCAACCACAGGCAAGCGCGAAGCAATCCGAAGAAAGATTAATTTTGTAAAACGATGTAACGAGACAACACCCGATTTTGGCGCCATCCTCAGACTCGCCTAACTGATAAGGAGGTGCTCTTCATGGCGCTCGATCAGCGGCTGCGCGAACTTGACGCGCGGCACAAGGAACTCGACTTCAACATCGAAAACGAGGCCAAAAGGCCAGCCGCGGACCCGATGCGGCTTTCGGCGATGAAACGCCAGAAACTCAAACTCAAAGAAGAAATCGAAGACATCCGAATACGTCTTCAGCATTAGCGCGCTTCCAGATCAGGTCTGAGGCGAAAAGCTCACCCGCGCGGCGCGTGTGATTGAGCCAGAACGCCTCGCGCTCTAGCGTGCCGGCACCAAGTCGCCGGAGGCCTGATGCGCGCGCTCTTCTCATTCGACGAGCAATTGTCGCCCGGCGTCCTGACGTCGATTTACCAAATCGTCTCGGCGTTCATCATGCTGTTCGCCATCGTCGGCGCGCTGGCGCTGCTCACGGCCCTCAACACCGCCGGCTTCTTCACCGCGCTCCTCACCGCACTTGGCGTGCTAGGCGCCGCCCTCGCCGCGATCCTGCTGCTGCGCATGGTCGGCGAAATCTGGATGACGCAATTGCGCATCCAGGATCGCTTGGGATTGCTGGCGGAGGAGTTGAAGGACTGAGTAGCTCGTCGCCCGGAGCGGACATGCGCTTTCCAACAACTAAGTCCGTCATCCCGGACACGCGGAGCGTGATCCGGGACCCAGTGGCAAACGACGAACCCTTCGATCCCCTGGGTCCCGGCTCTCCCTTCGGTCGGCCGGGATGACGGTGGTTCCTCGATGACGTCCGTTCGCGGCGAGGAGCGGAAGCTCTCACCTCGCCCCCGCGAGGGGGAGAGGTCGGTCGCGGCAGCGACCGGGTGAGGGGGCGCGGTTCAAGCGCGGGCGCAGCGCTTTATCCTGAAACGCACCCCTCATCCGTCGGCTTCGCCGACACCTTCTCCCCTAAACAGGGGAGAAGGGACTTCACCTAACGCGCCGGCAGCGCCGCCCCGACTTCGAACACCACCGACACCTCTGCCGTATAAAGCAGCGGCTCCGCCGCGATCGTTGGCGGCATCACGGCTTGATCGATTGGCGCGTTGCGTGCGGCGAAGACAGCGCGATTGCCGCTTTGGGCAATCATGTTGTTTGCGCCCTCCTCGACCAGCAGCAACCGGCCCAAGCGATGCCCCGCGCCCTCCGCATAGACGCGGGCCTTATCGACAGCGTCTGTGATCGCCGTTTCGCGCGCCACGCGCCGCGCCCGCACCGTGTCGCGCAGCGAAAACGCGACATCGTTGAACGCATCCGGCTGCGCATTCACCGCGACTTCCACCGCACGGCCCAGCAGCGCCAGATCGCGCACGAGGATCGTCACGCCAGCGCTCGCCTCATAACCATTGATGCGATCCGGCCGCCGGTCGCCGCCTTCTCGCATTACAGGCGTCACCGAAACGTCGGTGCGCTCGACCGTCACCTTCTGCGGATCGATCTCGCGCACCGCCGCATCAAGCGCGCGCGTGCGCGCCGAAATCGCCGCCGTGGCTTCAGCGGCCGTGCGGCCTGGCGCGTAGAATGAGAGCCGCACCCTCGCTTCATCCGGCGGCAAATACACTTCCGCCCGTCCAGCAACGCGCACAACCGCCGGATCGTAGGGGCGCAGCGGCTGCACGACTTGGGCCTGGGCCGGCGCAATGCCGAGCGCAATCACGATGCCGATGGCCGCGATCCAGTTTCTCATGGTTTCCCCCATTTTGAAGGCGGCGTCTCCGCCCTACCGACCATAGTCTCGAACATCATGGCCGCTCCAAGGACGGAGGCGATCACAAGCTCGGCAGGTCATAAGATCAAGCGTCCAGCCCCCTCCTCGATGGAGGAGGCGCCGCGAAGCGGCGGAGGAGGTGTGCGCGCGACGACGACGATGAGCCTCATGCGGCTTGTCCCGAGCAGTCAGCGGGCCTCACCCTCCCGCCGCTTCGCGGCGCCCTCCCGTCGAGGGAGGGCTACAGCTGGCCGCTGAATAAAGGCGCGCCGCTGCCCTGTCGTCGAGTGCTAGAAGCCCGCAAACTTCTGCGCTTCGGCGCGGCGGGCGTATTTGTCGGCGTACATCGCCTCGTCGGCGCGAGCGATCACGGTTTCGGGATCTTCGGCGAAGGCGATCGCGTGAACGCCCAGCGACACCGCCACACGATGCGCTTGGCCGGCGTGCATGATCGGCGTGAGATTGATCGCTTGGCTGAGCGCATCGGCCTTGGCCTGCGCTTCCTCGGCGCTGGCGTAATTCAAGATCACGCCGAATTCGTCGCCGCCGAGGCGGCCGACGATATCGGACTCGCGCACCATATCGGTGAGCAGCCGGCCAACATGGCACAAGGCGGCGTCACCGGCGGCGTGGCCGAAGCCGTCGTTCAAAGCCTTGAGGCCGTCGAGGTCGAGATAGATTACGGCGGCCGGCGTTTTGTAGCGTTCGACGGCGCTCATCGTCCGGTGCAGTTCGCGGATGAAGGCGCGGCGATTGAAGGCCGGCGTTAGCGTATCGCGATCGGCCAGATCCTCGGCCACCGCCAACTTTTCAGCCAGATCGTCCCGCTCGGCCGCCAATTGCTCGAACGCGCGCAGACCCGAGTCGCTCAAGTCGCGCGGCTTCAGCCCGTAACGCTCAAGCAGCGCACGGGTCGTTCCGGAGCCGGATTTGCCGAAACCGAGGGCCATGGGCCTGAGTGAAGCGCCACGAGGTAAAGGGGGGCTTAATCTCCGCCCCAACGCCGTGCCGGCCCTGGACGGGAGGCGCGGGCGCCTATATGCCCCTCGCCTTTTCCCAGTCCAGATTTTGGGGTATTCCCGATGGCGTCTCCGCTGGTCGGCCTGATCATGGGCTCGCAATCCGATTGGGAGACTATGAAGCTCGCCGCCGAGACGCTCGACGGCCTGGGTGTGGCTTACGAAGCCAAGATCGTTTCGGCCCACCGCACCCCCAAACGGCTCTACGAGTACGCGACCAGCGCCAAGGCCCGAGGGCTAAAGGTCGTGATCGCCGCCGCCGGTGGCGCCGCGCACCTGCCAGGCATGGCCGCATCGATGACGCCGCTGCCGGTGCTCGGCGTGCCGATCAAAAGCCGCGATCTGAAGGGGCTCGATAGCCTCCTCTCGATCGTGCAGATGCCGAAAGGCGTGCCGGTCGGCACCTTGGCGATCGGCGAAGCTGGGGCCGTCAACGCGGCGCTGATGGCCGCTTCGATCCTGGCGCTGAGCGACGATGCGCTGGCTGCGCGGCTCGACGCTTATCGCGCCAAGCAAACCGAAGCTGTCGGCGAAGATCCGCGATGAGCGCCCTTCCTCCAGGAAGCACGATCGGCATCCTGGGCGGCGGTCAGCTTGGGCGCATGTTGGCGAGCGCGGCCGCTGAATTGGGTTTCGACGTCGCCATTTACGCCAACGAGCAGGACAGCCCCGCCTCCCGCGTCGCCGCGCGCACCATCGTCGCTGACTATCGCGATCAAACCGCGCTCGCGGACTTCGCCGCGGCGGTTGATGTGATCACCACCGAGTTTGAAAACATTCCCGCCGAAACCGCGGCGGCGTTTGTGGCCGCCGGCGTACGCGTCGCCCCGAACCCGCGGGCCTTGGCGATCGCGCAGGATCGGCTGGAGGAAAAAAGCTTCTTCAACGCCAACGGCATCGCCACCGCGCCGTTCGCGGAGGTGAACAGCCAGGCCGAACTCGAAGGCGCGCTCGCCAAGATCGGCGCGCCAGCGATCCTGAAAACCCGGCGCATGGGCTATGACGGCCAAGGCCAAGCGCGCATCATGTCGCCCGCCGACGTCGCCGGCGCGTTCGATAAGATCGGCGCAAAGCCCGCGATCCTCGAAGGCTTTTGCAAGTTCGAGAAAGAGATCTCGATCATCGCCGCGCGCGCGCTCGACGGCGGCTTCGAAGCTTACGCACCCTGCGAAAACACCCATAAGAACGGCATTCTCGACCGCACCATCGCGCCCGCGCGCTGCTCCGACCTCACATTACAAACTGCGCGCGAAGAAATCCACCGCATCATGGACGCGCTCGACTATATCGGCGTGCTGACGATCGAATTTTTTCTGATGCCGGACGGCGCTTTGATCGCCAACGAGATGGCGCCGCGCGTCCACAATTCAGGGCATTGGACCATTGAAGGCGCGGCGACGTCGCAATTCGAGCAGCACGTCCGCGCCATCGCCGGCTGGCCGCTCGGCGCAACGACGCAATTCGCCGCCGTTGAAATGACCAACCTGATCGGCGCCGACGTCGACGATTGGCAGAGCTACGCGCTCGACGGCGACGCGCACCTCCACCTCTACGGCAAACGCGAAGCCCGCCCCGGCCGCAAGATGGGCCACGTCACCCGGCTGATGCGCTAATCAGCCGAAGATCGCGAAAGCGCCGACCGCGATTAGGGCGACCACCACGCCGACGATCAGGTGACCGACGCAAAGCACAACGGCGACGCCCTTGCCGCGTGGATCGGCATCCAACGCCGCCTCGCTACAAGCTATATCGTGTGAACGCATCGTCGCCTCCTTGCGTGATGCGAGGTGATACGCCGGGTGGCGGGTACGCGTTACGCGCTCAGCGTGGATAGCGCTCGTCACGCATCGCGAACAGCCAAAGGCCGATGACGTAGAGCACCGGCACGATGTACCAGAGCACTTCGATCGCCACCTCGGGGCCGCGCGTCCAGAACCGCGCGACGTCGCCGTCACTGACGATTTCCACGACACGGCTGCCGTACAGGCTCATCGCCACCAGCCCGCCAAAGGCGAGCCAAAACCCGATCGCCGTCGCCACAATGGGCGAGGTGCGTTCGACGTAATCGTCCGCTGGATGCTCCTCGAGGTGCGTCAGGCTCGCCCAGATCGTCAGCGGCCACAGCGCGGCGCCGAGAAAGCGTACAGGAGGTGCCCGCATAAGGTTCTCCGTAGGCTTGGTCAGATTGACAATGCGATGCTAGCGCCAAAGCGCTCCGTACGCAGCCGATAACGCAAACCTTGCCGGCAATTTATCAGCTGCCGCCGTACCGGAAACGGGCGGCAACGCCCACCGCGCCTTGCACGCCTTCGCTGATCGGCTTCAGGCTCGCTTTGAGCTTTTCGAACTGCATCACGTTCTCAATGCGGGCATCGAGAAAGGCCCAGGTTTCTTCGTTGTCGGCGCTTTGGTCCGCGAACCAGCGCGCATAAGTCGACGCCAGCACGCCGGACAAAATGGCGCGTTTGGAGTAGAAATTTTCGTCGGTCGAGACATCCCCAAGCGCGCGCCAGATTCGGTCTGCGGTGCGCCACAGTATGCGCGCCGCCTCTGCCGCCCGCAGAGGATTGGCCAGGGCCCGCGTCATGGCGCGGGCGGCCTCCTTGTGGTCGGCCTGGGCTTCGAGACGAACCTGAACCGCCGCCTTGACGCGTTGGCGGATTTTCATAGCCGGCAAATCCAGTTCATCGAGCCGCTCCAGCATCGCCATGTCCGCCCGGTGGGCGAAGGCGTCGAAAAGGTCGAACGCACCCTTTGGGCACGCCAGGGCAACCTCCCCTTCGCTCAGACCGGCGTCAGCGGCGGCCGCACTGACGGCGGCGTCGGTCCAGCCCAGCCGGGCTGCATGGGGGCTGAATGCCTCCAGGAGGCGCGCGCGAAAACGATCGGACGGCAGGGTCATCCGCCGACTTTAGCACTATATCTAGCCGCGACGGATGCGGCCCGGCGCCTTCAACGGCGTGATTCCGGTCGATTTCGGCGCCTGGTTAGCCCAAAACAGCGCCCAAGCTGTCCAAACCGGGCATGGACACGCGAACGCCCTTTTGTTATCTCCCCGCCTTCGCCAGCGGACCGGGTTTCGAAGCCGGCCCGTGGCATCATTTCATGCTCCAAGCGGAGGACGGGTCCTGGTTCAGATTTTCGTGCGCGACAACAACGTCGATCAGGCGTTGAAGGCGCTGAAGAAGAAGATGCAGCGGGAAGGCACTTTCCGCGAAATGAAGCGTCGCAATCATTATGAAAAGCCGTCCGAGAAGCGGGCGCGCGAATCCGCCGAAGCTGTGCGCCGCGCGCGTAAGCTGGCGCGCAAGCGGGCCCAGCGTGAAGGCCTTCTGCCGCGCCCGGCGCCAAAGCCGCGCTGAGCGAGCCTTTCGCTAGAGCGAACGTAACCGCCGCCGCGCGAACCGTCGGCGGCGTTTGCATGTGTGGCGTCTGCGACGCGCCTTGCGATACAGATCGCTCGAACGGGAGCTCAGGTATGCTGAAAACTATCTTCGCGGTGCTCTGCGCCGTTGCGCTCAACGCGTGCGCGAGCGCGCCTCCAGCGCAGCCGCAATCATCGCTCGCGAGCTCCATAACACTGTTTGAAGGTGGCTGCTTTTACACAAGTAGCTGCACGAGTTACGACATCACGGTGCAAGCAGGTGGCGCCTATCGGCTCGACGGCCGGACTCAAGGCGTCAGCGAAGGCCAGCTTAGCGCCGAAGCTTTCGCCGCAGCGGAGAGCGCCTTGGCGGCCGCGCATTTTGAGTCGTTGCCGGAAGTCATGAACGGCTCCGACCTCAGCGTTTGGAGGCCAGACGTTTATCCCTGCATGAACCACGCGCCCGGCATGCGCATCACCCGCCGCATGGCCGATGGGTCCGAGCAGGCGGTGTATTGGGACCAAGGCTGTCGCTCGGCCCAAATGAGCGCCCTGCTCAACCAAATGCGTGCGGCCTTTCACTACGACGATCTCGTGAGCCGGACAGAGTAGAGGCGCGCTTTCAACGCAAAAGCCGCAACATCAGCTCCGCCGCGTCACCCAGAAGCTTTCGCTCCGCCGCAGTGAGCCCCGCCAGCCGCGCGCGCAAAACCTCCAGCCGCCGCCGCCTGCCCTCCAGCATCAGCGCGCGACCTTTCGCCGTGACCTCGATCTTCAACCCGCGCGCATCTTCTGCATCGGCGCGTTTTACGGCCAGGCCGTCTGCTTCGAGGTCGCCGACGAGCTTCGACATGGTTGGCTTGCTGACCTGCTCGGCGCGCGCGAGCGCGGTGAGGCTCTGCGGGCCGCCGAATACGAGCACCGACAGCGCCGACAGACGCGGCGCGGAAAGCCCCGTCTCCGCATCCGCCACACGCACCGCGCGCAGCAGCCGGATCGCGGCGGAATGCAGCCGCTCGGCGACGTCGATCGGCGCACCCTCGCCCCATCCACGTTTGGTCAGCTTGGTTTTCGTCACACCTCGCTTTTTCGGTTGATTTAGTTAGTTCGTCAAACTAATTATAAAACCAGCCACGAGGAGGCTCCCATGAACGCGCCGCCGCTGCCGCTGATTTCCGGCATTGCTCAGATCGCGCTGTCGAGCGCTCATCCGCAGAAGCTCGTCGCCTGGTATCGCGATGTGCTCGGCCTGCCGGTTCTGTTCGAGGCCGGCGGGATGACGTTCTTCCAGTCCGGCGCGACGCGGCTGATGATCCACGCCGCCGCGGAGAGCCACCCCGCCGGGCCGGGCGCGACGCTCTATTTTGAGCCGCGCGATTGGAGCGCCGCCGAGGCCGCACTTGAAGAACGCGGCGTAAAATTCACACACAAAGCCGAAGTGGTGCAGCGCGCCGAAGGCCGCGAACTGGCGCTGCGCGCGTTCAAGGATCCCGAAGGCCATACGCTCGCGCTCATGGGTTGGCGCGCGGCCTAATCCTTCTTCGAGAACCGCGCCCGCAGGCCGGCGACGCTTACTTGGTCCACAACGCCCGCACGGAACACGCGCGTCGCCAGCGCCAGCACCAAGGCCGTCGCGGCGAACATCAAGGCCGCCATGCCGGCGATCTCCACCCAGCTGAGCCCCGAGGGCGCACGCACGAGCAACAAGAACGGCGTAAACAGCGGAAACCAACTCGCCGTTTCGATCAATGGCGCGTTGGGGTTATCAAGCGCAGGCGCGATGAGCATCATTGGCAACGCGAGCACGAGCGCCACTGGGCCGAGCAAGGTTTGCGCCTCTTGAATGCTCTCGCACAACGAGCCGAGCGCGAGGAACACCGCGCCGTACATGAGATAGCCGGCGAGAAATCCAATCCCGAACGCCGCAAGCAAGCGAGGCTCCAAGAACGCGGCCGCGATTTGGCCGACAAACGACTCACCCGCTTGGGCCACGGCCATGTTGAGCAACGACCCGCCGAGCGCCCCCCAAAATACGAACAACGTCGCGCTCACGGCCGCGACGCCGATCAGCTTGCCAATCAAGATTTCAAGCGGCGTGACACTGGTGAGGATCGTGTCGAGAATCTTGTTCGACTTTTCTTCGATAACCCCAGTCAAAAGCATGTTCGCCGTTGAGAACACGACACTCCACAAGATGAACGAGAGCGCCAAGGCCGCATAGAACGGGGCGCGCTGTCGTAATGTCACTTCGCCCGTCCCCGCGCTTGGGCGCGGATCGAATTGCGCCAAACGCGGCGCGAACGCTTCAAGCCTGTCCGCCTCGAGCGGGTCGAGCCCCTGGGCGGCCAACGCCTCGCGGCGCATCGCCAGGCGCATCGCCGTGCGGGCGATCTGCGAGGGCTCCTCATGACTGAGATTGGTGCTCCAGTACTCAATCACGGGGAGTTCCGCCTCGCGGCGAACGTTCACGACGCCGTACAGATCAGCACCGCCCGGCAGCTTCTGCGCGCGCACGAGGTAGGGCCGCAGCGCTTCAATTTCCGGCGCGGGAGGGTCGACGAGAATGTAACGCGGCGAGCCTTGCGGAAAAGCTTGAAGCGCGCGAGGCGCACGCGCCGCCACAACCGCTCGCGCCGCCGCAATCGCGTTTGCGCGCTCGGCCTGCGCATCGAACGCCGCCAGCGTGTCGTTCAGCAGTGGCGGCGCCGCGGCCCCGACGTAGTTGGATATCTCGTCACGCGCATCGTCACGAGCGCGCTTCTCGAAGGCGCCGCGCACCAAAGAGGCATCCTCGGCCCTGTCGGCCAGAATCGCCAGCACGCGCGGCGGCTCCGCCCGCGCAAGCAGCACCGGCGCGAAGATCAAAAGCGCGATCACCAAGGGTGCGGTGATCAGCGAGAGCCAAAAACCCCAAGCAGCGACGTACGCCAGATAATCGCGCCGCGCGACGAGGAGGATAGGGTGCATCAGCGCGCCTCTCCCGCCGCTTGCGCGCCGACAAGCGCCACGAACGCCTCGTGCAAACTCGCCCGCGCGGGCTCGAAAAGCGAAAGCGGTGCGCCGGCCTCGACGCACGCCGCAAGCAAGCGCCGCGAGCCGTCGCGACCCTCAAGCTCCGCGCGCCAGCGTTTGGCGCCGTGCTCCTCACGCTCGAAGGCGACGCGAAAACCTTTCGGCGCCAAAGCCGCGGCCAGATCGTAAGCGCCATCGGTTTCGAGAATCGCGACACTTGGCGCGAGCGCCAGAGCTTCGTTGACAGTGCCCTCAAACGCCCGCTTTCCGCCGGCGATCAAAAGGATTCGGTCACATAAGCGCTCCGCGTGTTCCATGATGTGCGTGGAGAAAATCACCGTACGGCCCGCTACGGCTTCGGCGCGGATTGTCTCCTCCAGCGTCCGCTGATTCACGGGATCGAGGCCGGAAAACGGTTCGTCGAAGATGATCAAATCCGGCTCGTGCGCGATGGCAGCCAACACTTGGACCTTCTGCGCCATGCCTTTGGAGAAAGTTTTGAGTTTTTTGCCGCGCACTTTGCCGAGGCCATGCGCCTCCAGCAGCGCATCCGCGCGCTTGAACGCCCGCGACGCCGATACGCCTTTAAGCCGCGCCAAATAGGCAATCGCGGCGCGTGCGCTCATGTTCCGGTAGAGCCCGCGCTCCTCCGGCAAATAGCCGACGCGCTTCAGCACGTCGCGGGTGACCGGCCCACCGAACATTGAGATGCGCCCGGCGCTCGGCTTCAACACGCCCACCAGCATGCGCAAAGTGGACGACTTGCCCGCGCCATTGGGCCCCAGCACGCCATAGATAGAGCCCTTCGGCGCCTGGAACGTGAGATCGTTCACGGCCAGCCTCGCGCGGTAGCGCTTCGCAAGCCCTTCTGCTTCCAGCGCGGCGTCCATCGCCGGCAAGATCGCCGCCCGCGCCGGATATATCAAGCCGCATTGGTCGATTGATTGACGTCGGCGTGATCGGGTCCGAATTGCCGCGTTGGCTCTTGCTCCCCCGCCCTCGCGAGCGCTATTTCGGGCGATCTAGCAAGGAGCCAGCATGCGCGTTCTCTTCACAGCTTTGGCGATGCTCGCGGTCGCGTGCGCCACACCGCAGGCAACCCAAGCGCAAGCGCAACCCGCGGCACAGGTCCAGCAGTTTGTGCTCGATCCCGCACACACGCAGGTGGCGTTCTCGATCGAACGCTTTGGCTTCAATTACGTGCTCGGCCGTTTCGACACGATTGCCGGTAGTGTGAGCCTCGATCAAGCCAACCCTGAACGCAGCTCCGTCACTGCGACGATCCAAACCGCGAGCGTTTCGTCTGGCAACGCCACACGCGACGAGCATTTGCGCGCCGCGCGCTGGCTGGACGCCGCACAATTTCCGACAATGGAGTTTCGCTCGACCAGTGTGCGCCAAACCGGCGCGCAGACGGCGGAGGTCATAGGCAACCTCACGCTCCACGGCATCACCGCGCCGGTAACGCTTACAGTGACGCTGAACCAAGTTGGCGCCAGCCCATCCAACGGCGCGCAGGCCGCAGGCTTTTCCGCCACAGGCACGCTTTCGCGCTCCGCCTTCGGCATCACCACTGCGGCCAACCTCATTGGCGATCAAGTGCGCATCACAATCGAAGCGCTCGGCCAAGCCGCCACCACGCCGGCGAACTGAGATGGCGTACTGGCTGATAAAATCAGAACCCGACACCTGGTCGTGGGATCAGCACGTCAAAAAGGGCGTGGACGTCTGGACGGGCGTGCGGAACCACCAGGCCAAGGCGCACCTCAATGCGATGAAAAAAGGCGACCGTGTCCTCTTCTACCATTCCGGCGAAGGCAAGGAGATCGTGGGCATTAGTGAAGTGGTGAAGGAAGCTTATCCCGACGCCACCGACAAAACCGGCGCTTTCGTTTGCGTCGACGTGAAAGCCGTCGCGCCAGTGAAGACGCCAGTGACATTGAAGGCGATCAAAGGCGAGTCCAAGCTTGCCGACATGGTGCTGGTAAAGAATTCGCGCCTCTCGGTGCAGCCGGTGACGGCGGCGGAATGGGCGCTTGTGTCGAAGATGTCGGGCGTGAAATAGTTGAGGCCATGAGCCTCGACCCCAAGCTGTTCAGCGCCGATTCCATCCCCGCCGACACAAAAGCCGTCAACGAGGCAATCGTCGCGGCGATGACGGGCATGGCCGAATGGTGGGACGTTGGCGCCGCGAAAGTGCGGGCGGCGCGCGAGAGCGGCAACGGCCCGTTTCCGGTCGCGCCGAAATCGCCGCGCGCACGCTGGATCGAGATCGATGGCCCCCGCGGCAAGATCAAACTCCGCGCCGTCGCGCCGGAAACATCGCGCGGCGTGTATCTGCATATTCACGGCGGCGGCCACGTGCTCGGCGCGGCGGATCAGCAGGATCGCCTGCTCGAACACATCGCCGACGGCACGCACCTCACGGCGCTCAGCGTCGAATACCGGCTGGCGCCTGAAAACCCCTTCCCCGCCGGGCCGGACGATTGTGAAGCGGCCGCACTTTGGGTGTCGCAGCATCTAGCTGACTTTGGCGGCGCTAAGCTGGCGATCGGCGGCGAAAGCGCGGGCGCGCACCTCGCAGCGCTGACGATCCTACGCCTGCGCGACAAACATGGGCTGACGCCATTTCATGCCGCCAACCTCGTGTTCGGCGTGTTCGACCTCGGCATGACGCCAAGCGCGCGTCGATTTGGCGATGAGCGCTTGATCTTGCGCACGGTTGATATCGAACAATTTGGCGAAGCATTTTTGCCGGGCGTCAGCCGCGAGAAGCGGCGCGCGCCAACATACTCTCCGCTCTACGCCGATCTCAGCGGCCTCTGCCCCGCGCTCTTCACCATCGGCACGCGCGACGCGCTTTTGGACGATAGCTTGTTCATGCATTCGCGATGGGTCGCCGCCGGCAATTCCGGCGAGCTCGCGATTTATCCTGGCGCGTGCCACGGCTTCATCGCGTTTCCGTGCGCGCAGACCTTCGCATCACTGAAGCAGCAGGCGACGTTCCTGAACGACGTATTGGCTTAGGTCACGGATACTTCTTGGCCATTGCGTTCCAACCGTTGACGACGATTTTGCGCAAAACGCTTTCGTCAATATCAGCCAGCTTGTTGATGTAGAGGCAGCTCCGCCCCGTCTTGTGCTTGCCGAGCTTCTTCATCAGCGGTTCGTTTTCGTATCCATCCATGATGTAGAGAACCAGATTGGCTTTGCGCGGGCTAAAGCCGATGCGCGGCCATTTGCCGGTCGGGCCGTCATATTCGCCATAGCCAACGATCGTTGGGCCCCACAGGGCAGGCTTTTCGCCGCTGACGTCGCGCATCAGCTTATCCACGGCCTTGGCGTCCTTGCGGCGCGTTTCATCATCAACGGCTGCCAGGAATTGCGAGACGGACGCCTTCGTTTTCTGAGTCTTGGCTTCGGCCATCTATTTCCTCAGCGCATCGAGCGCGCGGCAGAAGGCGCCGGGCGCGTTGCCTTGATCGCACGCCATGCCGCCCATCGCGAAGATGAAAATGATGAGCCCGACCAGCGGGAAGATCACACCGATGGCGCGGGTGATGAACATCGAGAGCGAGAACGAGGATTTTTCGCGCGCCGCCGACGCAGGCGCCCGTTCGTCCTCATTATCATCGCTGGCGCCGCCGCCGATTTCGATGCTGCCGCCGCCGCGTTCACCGACATGGATGTTCACGTTCTCCATGGTCACGCCTTGCAGCTTGATGCCCGGCGCTTCGAAATGTGTCGGGCGCGGCGCAAGCGGGATCGGCTCGCTGCGCACGATCGCTTGCACAACGCCGAGAAAATGCTGCAAGCGCGGATCGTCCGCGCCGCCGCTCCACGCCGCGAGATCGGCGTATTGCGTTTCACCAAACCCAAGCGGCGGCGACACGAGGTCAAGCCGCACCGGCGCGAGGATTTTGCGCGCCTGGCCGTGCGTCGCCTCCTCCATCACCCACGCGCCTTGCTCGGGATCGATGCTATCAGTCGTCCACACCGCGACGACGCATTTCGCGGCGGCGAGCTGTTTCGCAATCTCCCCGCGCCACGACGTCGACGGCTGAATGCCCTCGTCCCACCAAACATCGAGCCCCGTCGCGCGGAGGTGCTCCACCAACGGCCGCACCCGGTCCGCGTCGGATTTTTTGTAAGAGATGAAAACGTCGGCCATGCGCTCCCTCCGCGCCGCGTTCTAGCGAAATGCCACAAGACGCGAACCTGAATTACTTGTCAGACGCGTTGTCGCCACTACCTTGGACGACATGAGCGGAGGATATTGTGAGTGGAAGTGCTCCAGAGTGGATAAGCGCCGCCGCGACAACTCTTGCAGCGATCGCGGCTGTCGCCGCTGGCGCAACCGCGTTCTTGCAGTGGCATGCCACGAGAGAACAGACACGCGCGTCGCTCTTCAGCGAAAAATACGCCGCGTACAAAGTCTTTAAAGATCAAATACAGAGAGCGCAGTTGAATGAGGGTTCATTTGGAGACGCTCAAGCAGCGCAGGACACAGCACACAAGCTGCGCTTTTTGTTCTCAACGAGGCTAATGCGCGAAGTTGACGAGGTGCTTCGGCTCACTTGGAAGGTGGTCGAAGAGCGACAACTGAGCAGTGACAACGGGCAGCGAAAGGGCGGCCCCCACTACGACGCGATGGCGGCCGCCGTGAAGCAACTTCGCCCCAGACTGCAAGGCCTCGATACACTGTTCCAAAGGGAGCTTAGTCACTCCCCTGATTGAACGAGGCCTCCGCCGCCGCCGCAATTTGCCGCCGACCCGCGCGCCAGCAACTCGGCAAGAAGGTCGCCCCAACCTATTGCAAGGCCTCGCCGATCTTCGAAGGCCATTAGACGTTGGTCCAGCTCAAGGAGTTGCGGTTCGGTGAGCGAGACTGGGCCGAACACGTCACAACCCCTTCACGATCTCGTCCGTCATTTTCTTCGCATCGCCGAACAGCATCATCGTGTTGTCGCGGAAGAAGAGTTCGTTCTCGACGCCGGCATAGCCGCTGCCCATGCCGCGCTTGATGAACAGCACCGTCTTGGCCTTTTCGACGTCAAGGATGGGCATGCCGAAGATCGGGCTTTTTGGATCGGTTTTCGCGGACGGATTGGTCACGTCGTTGGCGCCGATCACGTAGGCGACGTCGGCTTGGCTGAACTCGTTGTTGATGTCCTCAAGCTCGAACACTTCGTCGTACGGCACGTTGGCTTCCGCGAGCAGCACGTTCATGTGTCCCGGCATGCGGCCGGCGACGGGGTGGATGGCGTATTTCACCTCGACGCCTTCCTTCTTCAGCATGTCGGCCAATTCGCGCACGCTGTGCTGCGCTTGCGCGACGGCCATGCCGTAGCCCGGCACGATGATCACCTTGCTCGCGTTCTTCATGATGAAAGCCGCGTCGTCGGCCGAACCTTGCTTCACCGGCCGCGTTTCCTTTGCGCCCGCAACCGCCGCGCCATCCGCCGCGCCGAAGCCGCCGAGGATGACGCTGATGAAGCTGCGGTTCATGCCTTTGCACATGATGTAGCTGAGGATCGCGCCCGACGAGCCAACCAGCGCGCCAGTGATGATCAAAGCCACGTTTTCGAGTGTGAAGCCAAGCGCGGCTGCGGCCCATCCCGAATAGGAATTGAGCATCGACACAACGACTGGCATGTCGGCGCCGCCGATGGGAATGATCAAAGTTATGCCGATCAACAGCGACAGGCCGACGATCGCCCAGAAATGCCATTTCGTGGCGCCGCCATCCTGCACCATCGTCACCACAAGCAGCGCGATGCCGGCGGCGATCAGAATGTTGACCAGATGCCGCGCCGGCAGAATGATCGGCGCGCCGCTCATATTGCCGTTAAGCTTGGCGAAGGCGATCACCGAGCCCGTGAACGTGACAGCGCCGATGGCCGCGCCGAGCGACAACTCGATCAGCGACTGCATATGGATGTGAGCGCCTTCGGCGATGCCAAAACTATCCGGCGCGTAGAACGCCGCGCACGCCACCGCGACCGCCGCCAAGCCGACCAGCGAGTGGAACGCCGCCACAAGCTGCGGCATCTCCGTCATCTTGATCGAGCGCGCGATCACCGCGCCAACGCCGCCGCCGATCACCACCGCGGCAAGGATCAAGCCGATGGTCGTGCCGTCGAGTTCGACCGAGAGCAGCGTCGTGCCAATGGCGATCGCCATGCCGAGCATGCCGAAATTGTTGCCCTGGCGGCTCGTCTCGGGGCTCGACAGCCCGCGCAACGCCAGAATGAACAGCACCCCGGACACGAGGTACAAAACCGCAGCGAGATCGGCCGTCATGGGAGCCCCTTTGCCCTTTTATCTTTGTCTGCGCCAACGCGACCAGCCTGACAGCAGGGTCAAAGCGGGCGCTGCGAAAAACACCAAAGCGGCCAGCCACACGGGCCAGTCGCGCACTTCCGTCGCATCAAGGAACGCGAGTAAATTTCCGACGATCGGTACGAAAGCGAGGAAGAAGCCGACAAACGCCGACGGCCATGCGCTCCAACCAAAATTGTGTTGGATCCATTCGCTGACGAACGTGATCTGCAGCAAGCACAGCCCCACCCAGACCAGGGCGATCAAGCATCCCACGCCGACGATACGTTGCGCACTGATTGAGAACCGCCGCATCTCTTCGCGCGCACGGACACGGTCGAAGGTTTGCGCGCTCGGCGCATAGCTTGATTCTTCTTCGATCAGGCCAGCGCGCGCGCGCATCGCGGTCTGGCGCAGATCGTCGTCGTTGACGGCGCCATCTTCGCCGGCGTTGAGCACGTCCGCCTCGAACGCCTCGACCGCCACGTGCAGAGCGATGATGGCGCGCGGCCGCGCCGCGCCGACGCGCCATGCTTCGAGAAACCGGCGCATGAAGGCTTCGGCCGAAAGCCGGCCGTCGAGATAAGCATCAA
The DNA here is from genome assembly GCA_000974665.1 of alpha proteobacterium U9-1i. Taxonomy (NCBI): domain Bacteria; kingdom Pseudomonadati; phylum Pseudomonadota; class Alphaproteobacteria; species alpha proteobacterium U9-1i. The sequence goes on from BBSY01000005.1 coordinate 140,222, forward strand.
GAAGGGCGCGCCAATCGGCTGGCGTCATCTCACTTCGCTTTTTCTTTTTTCTTGTACATCGCCAGCATGCGCTGAGTGACGAGGAAGCCGCCGAAGATGTTCACGGCGGCGAGCCCCGCGGCCAGAGCGCCGGCGCCCTTGGCGACCCAGCCGCCTTCCACCAAAGCGCTGGCGGCGGCGGCGATGAGCGCGCCGACGATGATCACCGAGGAGATCGCGTTGGTGACCGCCATCAGCGGCGTGTGCAAAGCCGGCGTCACCGACCAGACCACGTAATAGCCGACGAAGATCGCCAGCACGAAGATGGCCAAATAGAAAATGAAGGGATCGACGGCTTCCATGACCAGCGCCTCTGTTCAGGTGATTTCGTAAGTCGCGTCGACGCGGCGGACGAGGCCGACGCCATCCATTTCGTGCACCTCGGCGACGCGCTCGCCGCGATGGTTGCGATAGATCAACGTGTGCCCACGCACCCCGACGCAAAGGCCCTCAGGCACGAAGCGCACGTCCGGCGCGCGCTCAAGCGCCTTTTCGATATAGGCGCGTAGGATCGCTTTGCCCTGGATCACGCCGTCCGGCGCGAAGCCGAGAGCGGCGATATAGGGAGACGCAAACTCAACCTCCTCCGCATACAGCGCCAGGATCGCGTCGATATTGTGCGCGTTCCAAGCGTCGTAATAGCGGCGGGCGAATTCAGCGTCGTTCACGCTGCGCTCTTCGGCGCGAAGTGCGGGTGCACCAGCGCGCCGCCTTTGGTGAGCATGGCGCCTTGGATGATCTCATCGTCCCAATGCGGGGCGAAAGCTTTCGTGTCTTTGTCGGTCAGCAGCGGAAGCAGCGCGAGCAAATTCTTGGCGTAAAGCGAGGACGCATCCGACGCCAAGCGCGACGGCAGATTGGTGAAGCCCATGATTTTCACGCCGCCATCGCTGACGAGTTCGTCCGGCTTCGACAGCGGGCAATTGCCACCCTGCGCAACGGCAAGATCGATGATCACGGAACCGGGGCGCATCGAGCGCGCCTGCGCCTCCGTAACAAGCACCGGCGCCGCACGGCCTGGGATCAAAGCGGTGGTGATGACGATGTCCTGCTTGGCAATATGCTCGGTCACCAGCGCGGCCTGCTTGGCCTGATATTCCGCGCTCATGGGCTTCGCATAGCCGGCGGTCGTCTCAGCTTGCTTAAACTCTTCGTCCTCAACGGCGACGAACTTGCCGCCGAGCGAGGCCACCTGCTCTTTCGTCGCCGGGCGCACATCGGTCGCGCTGACGACAGCGCCGAGGCGCCGCGCCGTGGCGATGGCCTGAAGGCCGGCGACGCCAACACCCATGATGAACACTTTCGCCGCGGCGATCGTGCCGGCGGCGGTCATCATCATCGGGAAGGCGCGGCCAAATAATCCCGCTGCCTCGATCACGGCGCGATAGCCGGCGAGGTTGGCTTGGCTCGATAGCGCGTCCATCGATTGCGCGCGGGAGATGCGCGGAATGAACTCCATCGCCAGCGCTTCGACTTTGCGCGCGGCGAGCGCATCGACAGCGGCCTTGTCGCCGTAAGGCTCCATCAGCGACGCGAAACCCGCGCCTGCGCGGATCGCACCGATTTCTTTGTCGCTCGGTCGGCGTACTTTGACAACCAAGTCAGCCGCGCCGATGCCGCCATCGGCGGCGATCTTCGCGCCGGCGGCTTCGTAGAGCGCATCCGGGTAGCTCGACGCGGCGCCGGCGCCAGCTTGCAGCGTCACGTCGTGACCAAGCGCCGCGATCTTCTTCACCGTCTCCGGCGTCGCGGCGACACGTGTTTCACCGGGCGCGCTTTCCTTGAGGACGGTGATCTTCATCGGTTCAGCCCATCATGCCCGAGAGCGCCGGAATGACGAGGCCGCCAACGCCCAAGAGCACGGCCTCGGCAACCAAGGTCGCCCACCAGACGCTCGACATCTTGAAGCCCAGACCGAGGCCAACGCCGATGGCCAGAAACGCGAACAAGCCAGGGAACCAGCCGGCGCCGATCGCGAACGCCAGCGTGAACAGCGCGATGAACATGATGATCTGGCCGCCGAGCCAGAGCGAGGCGGTCAAGAAGCCGTGGAATGTGTCCTTCTGGTCCTTGATTTCCATTTCGCCGTGATGGTGCGCGCCAGATTGCGCCATGCCGCTTCTCCCGAATGTCCGAACTGATCGGCCAAAACTGATGGGCGGGGTGTAAACCGCGCCGCAGGGCGGGACAAGCAGTCGAGGGGTCGCGGCCGAGCGGTCGGCTAAACTAGTGCCGGCGCGCCTTTTTTCGGCGGCGCGAAACGTCCGTTCGGGCGTTGGCGGCCCGGTCCATGACCGACAAGAACTCGACTGCCTCGCCCTCGAAGCGCGCGGCCGTCAGGATGCCCGACGCGTACGCCCCGGTATCCAGCCCAATGCGTCGCGGATCGGCGTAAGGACGGTCCGACGGCGTGTGGCCGTGTACGACGCGCTGCGGCAGCGTGCGGCGATCATTCAAGAAGCGGTCGCGGATCCAAAACAGGGCGGTGTCGGTCTGGTCCGCCAACGCAAGGTCGGGGTCGACGCCCGCGTGCACGAACACGTAGTCGCCAAGTTCAACATAGCGCGCGAGGCCGGCAAGAAACGCCGAGTGCGCCTCCGGCAACTTCGCCTTTAGGGCGGCGGCCACCTCAAGCCATTGCGCATCCTCGGACCCGAGCGAGGGCGGCGGCTGCACACCGTAAGCCATCAAAGTTTCAGTACCGCCGTGGGCGAGCCAGCCCCGGTTCTCCAACGGCGAGGCGAGGAACGCGAGCATGGATTGCTCGTGATTGCCCATCAGGAAGTGGCGCTCGAAGCCGTCGAGCCGTGTGAGCAACAGGTCAAGCACGGCCGGGCTTTGTTGGCCACGATCCACGTAGTCACCAAGGAACACGACGATGGGCGGTCCAGCGGGCCGTGTGTCTTGAGCCAGCCTGCCCTCAAGCAGATTGACCATGGAGAGGAGAAGGTCAGCCCGGCCATGGATGTCGCCTACGGCGTAGCCGACGCGCCCTTCCGGGAACTTCGCCGCCCGCGGCGGCGGCGCCTTCCGGAAGTACCGACCGAAATCCATCTTCTCCAACTAAGCCTTGCCCGCCAAGCTCACAATCGGAGCGGGACCAACCGTCACACCTACAGGGCCTAGCCCCTGCAAGGCCAAGCCCCTGCAAGGTTTGGGCGCGTTCAACATGAATGCGGGGTCCAGGACCGGAAATTGCAGTAAAGAGCGCGCATGACGCACGACGCTGAGCCCCTGGTCTCCGTCATCATGGCGAACCACAACGGCGCGGCGCACATCGCCGCGGCCGTGCGCTCCGTTTTGCGCCAAACCGAACGGCGTCTGGAGCTGATCGTTAGCGACGATGGCTCAAGCGACGACAGCCTCAACCGCGCCCGCGACGCTGCAGCTGGTGATCCGCGGTTGCTGATCCTCGCCCACGCTGCACGCGGCGGTCCGGCTGCCGCCCGCAACCGAGCACTCGCCGTCGCGCGCGGACGCTGGGTCGCGATTGTGGATAACGATGACCTCATCCACCCCGAACGCCTCGCGACATTGGTGGCGCAGGCCGAGGCCGACAACGCCGATATCGCCGCCGACAACCTCCTCACCTTTTACGAAGACGGCGCGCCAGCCCACGCGCACTTGAGACAAGCGCCGCCGCGCTGGATCGGCCCGACTGAATACTTGCGGACAAACCACGTCTTCGGAACCGTCCCATCTTTGGGGTATTTGAAACCGATTTTCCGGCGCTCACAGCGGCTGCGGTACGATGAAAACCTCACCATCGCCGAGGACTTTGACCTGGTGGTGCGCCTGCTGATGGGGGGAGCGCGGATGCGCGTTTACCCGGAGCTTGGCTATTTCTACCGCAAGCACGCGCATTCGATCTCGCACCGCCTCAGCGCTGAGGCCTTGGGCGCCATGCTGACCGCCCAGGATCAACTTAAGAGCGACGCGCCGGCGGTCCGGCAGGCGCTCGCAGCGCGACGCCGCTCGCTGACCGACGCGCGCGGATTTACTGAAATCGTCGCCGCGTTGAAGGCCCGCCACGTCGGCACGGCGCTCAGGATCGCTGTCAGCCAACCCTCCGCAGCCGCTTTGCTTCGGGTGCCGCTGCTCGACAAGCTGTTGGGCCGCAAACAGATTTCTGCGCCCACCGAAGGGCCGCCGCGCATCGCCCTGCTTTCCCGCCAACGCATTGTCGGCGCGACCAATGGCAGCTCCGCCTATTTGCTCTCAATCGCCGAAGCCTTGGCCACGGCCGGTTACGCGGTGGATTTCATCGGCGCGTCGCCAAAAATCTTTGGCCGCTGGCCGGTCATGCGGCTGAGGCCAGAAACCAAAATCTTCGCCAGCTATCGCGTTCACGGCGCCCTCAAATTCGGCAACATCCTGATCGCGATCGACCCGCGCGTCGCCCTCTCTGCGTCGATCGCGGTGTTGGATCGCGTGGTGGTTAAGCTCGGCCTGCCCGCACCCGGTTGGGCAAAGCCCGCCGAGTACGCGCAAGGCGCGCCGGCGACGCGCGCCGATCAGCTCTTCGTCGCGCGCGCGGTGAAATCGAATACGAAGGCGGTCATCTGCGACTACGCCTTCTTGACCCCGCTTGCGCCCTACGCGCTCGTGGACGCACCCGTACTCACGATCATGCACGACCTCATGTCCGCGCGCGTGAGCGACTCCGCCAGGGAGAAAACGCCGGCGCAGGTTTCGGCGTTAACACCCGAGCGGGAATTCGCACTGCTCGGTCAATCGCACGCGGTACTGGCCATCCAGGCAGAAGAAGCCGCCGCCGTGCGGACCGCGCTGCCGAGCGCAGACGTGATCCTAGCGCCGCACGCCGCGCCCTGCGTCGCCGCCGCACAACCGGGACAGGACGACCTCTTGCTGTTCGTCGGCTCCAACACGTCCCCCAATGTCGTTGGCATCACGAGGTTTTTTGAGGCGAGCTGGCCACTGGTGCGGGCCAAGCGCCCCAGCGCGCAATTGCTGGTCGCGGGCTCTGTGGCGCGCGCCCTTAACGTTGTGCCCGACGGCGTTAAGGTTTTAGGCGTCGTCCCGGACCTGGCGCCGCTCTACCGCGACGCAGGCGTGGTTGTCTCCCCGCTGCACACGGGGTCAGGCCTCAAGATCAAGCTGATCGAGGCGATGGCCGCCGGCAAAGCCATCGTCGGCACGACAGTAACCGTACAAGGCGTTGGCGACATTGTTCAGGGCGCGATGGTTATCGAAGACGACCCAATCGCCTGCGCCAACTCTATTGTCGACCTGCTCGGCGCCCCAGAACGGCGCAGCGCACTAGGGCGAGCTGCGCTCGAAACGGCGCAAGCGCATTTCTCTGCCGCGGCCTGCTATGCCGGCATGGTTGATTATGTACGAACGGGCGGTCGATGGCAGCCCGAGGAGTTGCGCCCGCTCAAGGCGCCGAGCGTCCGCTTGTCTCAATAAGACGCGATTTTTGTCCGTATGCTGCAAGTCCTTGGCGACGCGCGGCGGTTTCGGCATGTAGACGCGCGGCGGGCGGTCTGAGCGGCGCTGCACCATTCTTGTTAGGCGAACTGGGCCCGGAACTTGCGAAGCGAGCGCCGGAACGGACGGGAAAGTTAAAGCTATGCCGATTGCGGACAGCGTGCGCCTGGGCGAAGGCGTGATGATCCATCACCCGCAACTCGTAAACCTTTACGGCTGCGCCGTGGGCGCGGGCTCGCGCGTCGGCGCATTCGTCGAAATCCAGAAAAACGCGAACATTGGCGCGCGCTGTAAGATTTCGTCGCACACATTCATTTGCGAAGGCGTCACGATCGAGGACGAAGTGTTCGTCGGTCACGGCGTCATGTTCATCAACGACATCCACCCCCGCGCCACCAACGAAGATGGCGGGGCGCAAAGCGAAGCCGATTGGGCGGTCGTGCCCACTCTGGTTAAGCGGCGCGCATCGATCGGCTCGAACGCCACCATTATGGGCGGCGTGACGGTGGGCGTTGGCGCGCTCATTGGCGCCGGCGCGGTGGTGACCAAAGATGTTCCGGACTACGCGATCGTTGCGGGCGTGCCCGCGAAGATCGTCGGCGACACGCGGAAGCAAGCTCAGAAGAAGGCGCACGGCTGAAAGCCGGCGGAAGCGACATGACGATCAATATCGGTGTTATCGGCTACGGGTACTGGGGACCGAACCTAGTCCGCAATTTCGCGGAGCTCTCCCGCGCGCGCGTCCACACGGTCGCCGACCTCGACCCCAAAAAACTGGAACTGGTGAACCGTCGCTTCCCGAACGTGAAGACGACGACCGACTTCCAGGAGATGATGCGCGATCCGGAGATCCACGCGATCGCCATCGCCACGCCGGTCAGCACGCACTTTGAACTCGGCATGGCCGCGCTCAAGGCCGGCAAGCACGTGTGGCTGGAAAAGCCAATGACGGAAACCTCGCTGCAGGCCCGTCAGCTCGTGGAAACGGCCGAGAAGAAGAAGCTCGTCCTGCACGTCGATCACACCTTCATCTACACGGGCGCCGTGAAGAAGATGAAGGAACTCGTGAAGAGCGACGATCTCGGCAAGATCCTCTATTACGATTCAACCCGCGTGAACCTCGGCCTGTTCCAGCGCGACGTGAGCGTGATCAGCGATCTCGCGGTCCACGATTTCTCGATCCTCGATTATCTGTTGGGCGAACAGCCGACCGCTGTGTCAGCTGGCGGCATCAACCACTTCCCCGGCACGCCGGAGAACCTCGCCTACATCACGATGTTCTACGATTCAGGCGCCATCGCCCACGTGAATTGCTCGTGGCTCGCGCCGGTGAAGGTGCGCACGGTTCTCGTCGGCGGCACCAAGAAGATGTTCGTCTATGACGATCTGCAGCCGTCCGAGAAGCTGAAGATCTACGACAAGGGCGTGTCGTTCACCGACGACCCGGCCAAGATCTATCAGATGCGCGTCGGCTATCGCACCGGCGACATGTGGGCGCCGAAGCTCGAAGAGTTCGAAGCGCTGCGCGTCGGCGCCGACAATTTCTGCGACGCTATCGAAACCAACAAAAAGACCTTGACCGACGGCCGCCTCGGCCAGCGCGTCATCGAAATCATCGAAGCCGCTACGTCGTCCATGAAGGCGCGTGGCGAAACCATCCATCTTCCCCGTGCGGAGAAAGTGCTGTGACCGTTCCGTTTGTTGACCTGAAGGCCCAATACCTCTCGATCAAACCGGAGGTGGACGCGGCGATCCAACACATCCTCGACAACACCCAATTCGTGCTCGGCGCCGAAGTCGCGGCGTTCGAGAAGGAATTCGCGGCCTATAGCGGCGCGGCCCATTGCATGGGCGTCAACAACGGCACCAGCGCGCTGCATCTGGCGCTGCTCGCCGCCGGCATCGGCCCGGGCGATGAAGTCATCACCACGCCGTTCACGTTCGTCGCTTCGGTTGCGGCGATCTACTACAGTGGCGCGACGCCGGTGTTCGTGGACATCGATCCGAAGACGTACCTGATCGATCCCGCCAAGATCGAAGCCGCGATCACGCCGAAGACGAAGGCGCTGTTGCCGGTTCACCTCTACGGCCAGTCCTGCGACATGGACGCGATCATGGCGATCGCCAAGAAGCACAACCTCATTGTCATCGAAGACGCCTGCCAAGCGCACGGCTCCGAGTGGAACGGCAAGCGCGTCGGCGGCATCGGCGACATGGCCGCGTTCAGCTTCTACCCGGGCAAGAACCTCGGCGCGTACGGCGAAGGCGGCGCGGTGACGACGAACAATGCCGAATACGCCCGCAAGATCCGCATGCTGCGCGATTGGGGCGCCGAGCAGAAATACATGCACGTGCTCAAAGGCTACAACATGCGCCTTGAGGGCATGCAGGGCGCCATCCTGCGCGTGAAGCTCAAATATCTCGAGAAGTGGACCGAAGCGCGCCGCGACGCGGCCAAACGCTACGACGCGCTGTTCGCCGGCACCGGCGTCGTGACGCCGTACGTGCAAAGCCAATCGCGCCACGTCTATCACATCTACGCCGTGCGCACGCTGGATCGCAAAGCCTGGCAAGACGCGCTGAACGCCAAGGGCATTCAGTCCGGCATCCACTACCCGATCGCCATCCACCAGCTCCCGGCCTACGAAGACCTCGGCTACAAGGCCGGAGACTTCCCGCACGCCGAGCGCGCTGCCGCCGAAGAGCTGTCCCTGCCGATGTATCCGGAACTCACCGCCGAGATGCAGGCCGAAGTGGCGGCCGCGGTGATCGAACTCGCCAATTCCGCGGAGAAAGCGGCATGAAGGTCGAAGGATCAAAGATCCTCGTCACCGGCGGCTGCGGCCTGATCGGCTCGACGACGATCGATCAATTGCTGAAGGACAACCCGGAAAAGATCGTCATCTATGACAATCTCGTCCGCGGCTCGATGCACAACGTCGAGGAGATCCTGAAGGACAAGCGCGTCGAGCTCGTGAAGGGCGACATTCGCGACGTCGATCACGTGCGCCAAGTCACGCAAGGCATGGACGCGGTGATCCATATGGCCGCACTTCGCATCACCGCCTGCGCCGCCGATCCGCGCGAGGCGCATGAAGTGATGTGCGACGGCACGTTCAACGTCGTTGAAGCCGCCCATCTCGCCGGCGTGAAGAAGATCGTCGCGGCCTCCTCCGCTTCGATCTACGGCCTCGCCGACCATTTCCCGACCAAGGAAACCGGCCACCCGTATGACAACCGCACCTGGTATGGCGCGGCCAAGATCATGCTCGAAGGCTTGCTGCGTTCGTTCGCCGATATGTACGGCACGAACTACGTCGCGTTCCGCTATTTCAACGTGTACGGCCCGCGGATGGACATCCACGGCAAGTACACAGAAGTGCTGATCCGCTGGATGGAGCGCATCGAAGCCGGCCAGCCGCCTTTGATCCTCGGCGACGGCTCGACGTCGATGGATTTCATCTACATCGACGACATTGCCCGCGCCAACGTGCTGGGCTTGAAGTCGGACGTGACGGACGAAGTCTTCAACGTCGCCAGCGGCGTCGAAACCTCGCTGCTCGAACTGGCCGATGCGCTCATGCGCGTCATGGGCAAGAAGCTCGATCCGGAATTTGGGCCGGAGCGCAAGGTCAACGCCGTGCCGCGCCGTTTGGCGAGCACGGAAAAGGCCGAGCGCCTGCTTGGCTTCAAGTCGCAAGTCGATCTCGACGAAGGTTTGGAACGGCTCGTCACCTGGTGGCGCGCCAACCGGGAGCACGTGGGCTGATGATCCCGATCATGAAGCCGATGATGGACGAGCGCGAAGCTGACGCCGCGCGCCGTGTCATCCTCAGCGGCTGGACAACGCAAGGGCCGGAGGTGGCCGCGTTCGAAAAAGAGTTCGCGGACTATGTCGGCGCGCCCTACGCGGCCGCGGTCTCGAACTGCACGACCGCTTTGCACTTGGCGTTGCTCGCTGTCGGCGTCTCGGCCGGCGACGAGGTGATCACGGTTTCGCACTCCTACATCGCGACCGCCAATTCGGTGCGCTATTGCGGCGCCGAGCCGGTGTTCGTCGATGTCGAGCCGAAAACGTTCAACATCGATCCGGACAAGATCGAAGCGGCCGTCACGTCGAAGACGAAGGCGATCCTCGTCGTCCACCAGATCGGCATGCCGTGCGATCTCACGCGCATCGTCCCGCTCGCCGCGAAGCTCGGCTTGCCGGTGATCGAGGATGCGGCCTGCGCGATCGGCAGCGAAATCCTCTGGAACGGCGAATGGCAGCGCATCGGCCGCCCGCACGGCGACATCGCCACGTTCTCCTTCCACCCGCGCAAAATCATGTCGACCGGCGACGGAGGCATGCTCACCACGCGCCACGCCGCCTACGACAAGCAATTCAAACTGCTGCGCCAGCACGGCATGAGCGTGCCGGACACCGTGCGTCACGGCTCGGCCCAGGTGATCTTCGAGACTCACCCGGTTCTCGGCTACAATTATCGCATGACCGACATCCAGGCCGCTGTCGGCCGCGAGCAGTTGAAGCGTCTTGCTGACGTCGTCCCCGCACGCCGGGCGATGGCGGACAAATATCGCGAGATCCTCGCCAACAATATCGGCATCGAATTGCCGGAAGAGCCGGACTACGCGCGCAGCAATTGGCAGAGCTTCAGCGTGAAGCTGCCGGCCAATTGCAACCAACGCCAAGTGATGCAGACCATGCTCGACGCTGGCATCGCCACGCGCCGCGGCATCATGTGCGCGCACCGCGAGGATGGCTACAAGAACGGCCACGATTTCGATCTGCCGCACTCGGAAGACGCGCAAGACCGCCGCATCATTCTGCCGCTCTACCCGCAGCTCACCGATGGCGAGCTCGACAAGATCGCCACCACTTTGAAGATGGCGTGCGCGGCCTGATGAGCGACAGCGCACTCCCCGCGCACGAACCGCCCGTCGTCGAGATTCGGCCAAGCCGCGGCTTGTTCGATCTCGATCTCAAAGGCGTGTGGGCCTATCGCGAATTGCTGTTCGTGCTGATTTGGCGTGACCTTTCGGTGCTGTACAAGCAAGCAGCCCTCGGCGCCGGCTGGGCGGTGATCCAACCCGTGTTCGCGGTCACGATCTTCACCATCGTCTTTGGCAATTTCGCAAACATGCCGTCGGACGGCATTCCCTATCCGGTGTTCGCGTTCGCGGCCGTGTTGCCGTGGACCTATTTCGCGGAAGCCGTCCGCCGCTCCAGCACCAGCCTCGTCAACGATTCTGAGTTGGTGCGGAAGGTCTATTTCCCGCGCTTGATCATGCCGCTCGCGACCGTGATCGCGCCGCTTGTCGATTTCTGCATCGCTTTCGGCGTGCTGGTGGCCTTGATGCTGTTCTACGGCATCGACTTTACGTGGAAGCTCGCGGCCATCCCGCCGCTGATGGTGGTGTCGCTGCTGCTGGCGCTTTCGATCAGCCTTTGGCTTGGCCCAATCAACGTGCGCTTTCGCGATGTGAAGCACACCATCCCGTTCATGATGCAGATCTGGATGTACGCCTCGCCGATCGTCTATCCGCTCTCGATGATTCCCGCCGAATGGCGCGGCCTCTATGCGCTCAACCCGATGGTGGGCGTCATAGAAGGCTTCCGCTGGGCGATCTTCGATCGCGGCGAACCGAATTTCATGGCGCTCGCGATCTCGATGAGCGTGATCCTCGTGCTTCTCGTCGGCGGCTTGGTGTTCTTCAAGCGCTCCGAGCGTTCGTTCGCGGATGTGATCTGATGAACGATATCGCCATCTCCGCACGCAACCTCGGCAAGCAATACAAATTGCTAGGCAAAGGTGGCAATCCGGACTCGCTGCGCGACGTCATCACTGGCGCCGTCAGCAACATGTTCAGCAAGCCGAGCGCCGAAGAAGTCGCCAAGTCGAGCTTCTGGGCGCTGCAAAACGTCAACTTCGACATTCGCCGCGGTGAAAACGTCGGCATCATCGGCCTCAACGGCGCTGGCAAATCGACTTTGCTCAAAGTGCTCTCGCGCATCGTCACACCGACGACCGGCCAAGCCACGATCACCGGCCGCCTCGGCGCGCTCCTGGAGGTCGGCACCGGCTTCCACCCCGAACTCACCGGCCGCGAAAACACCTTCCTCTACGGCGCGATCCTCGGCATGCCGCGCAGCGAGGTCGCGCGCAAATTCGATCAGATGGTCGAGTTCGCGGAGATCGGCGAATTCATCGACATGCCGGTTAAGCGCTATTCGAGCGGCATGTATGTGCGCCTCGCCTTCGCCGTCGCCGCGCACCTTGATCCCGACATTCTGTTGCTCGATGAAGTGCTCGCGGTCGGCGACTTCACCTTCCAGCGCAAATGCATGAATTTCGCGCGCAGCCTCGAACAGAAGGGCTCCACCATTCTGTTCGTCTCGCACAACATGTTCTCCATCAAGTCGATGTGCAGCCGCGTCATCTACTTGAAGAAGGGACAGATCGTTTACGACGGCCCGATGGAAGAGGGCCTGAAGATGTACGAGAACGACAGCCGCCTCGCCGAAGCGCCGTGGTTCCGTGACGATTCCAAGAAGAAGCCCGCCATCACCGTGGTCGATGTCTCGTTGCGCAACGAAGCCGGCGAAGAAACCACCGTGTTCGAGCACGGCGAGCGCATGAATGTGCGCGTGAACTACAAAGCGTTCGAGCGCGTCGAGCGCCCGGATTTTCGCATTGGCTTCAACCGCGCCGACGACGTGCACTGCCACACCTATTCAACAACCGCTGACGAGATGGACTTGCCCTTCGTCGACGGCGAAGGCGTGATCGAATTGCGCACGCCGCCGCTCAAATTGGTCTCCGATCTCTACACGATGACGCTCTCGGTGCGTGAACGCGGCTACGGCCGCATGCTGAGCTCGCAAATCGGCGCGACCTTCCACGTCAAGCACGACGTGTTCGCCTCGAACGCTTTCGGCGTGTTCCACGAGCCCGGCCAATGGCGCCACGTCGCGGGGGCCGCGCAAAAGGCGGAGACCTCCGATGAGCTCCGTTGACATCGTCGTTCCTTGCTACAATTACGCGCATTATCTGGACGAATGCATCGCTACGCTGACAAGCCAGCGCGACGTCGACGTGCGCGTGCTGATCGTCGACGATTGCTCGCCGGACAACACGGCCGAGATCGGCCAACGCATCGCCGCCGCCGATATCCGCGTCACCTACGAGCGCAACGAAAAGAACCTCGGCCTCATCGGCACCGCCAATCGCGGCATCATCGATTGGGCCGAGGCCGACTACACGCTGCTGATCTCCGCCGACGACGCGCTAGCGCCCGGCGCGCTCGCCCGCGCCGCCGCCATGATGGATGCCGACACAAGCATCGGCATGACCTACGGCATCGCTCGCATCTTCGGCCAGCACGATAAGCCCGAAGGCGTGGCGGACACGCGCGACTACAAGACCCACACGCTCACCGGCGCCGCTTTCCTCAAATACAATTGCGAGATCGGCAATCCGGCGCCGTCGCCCTGCGCGATCACGCGGACATCGCTACAAAAGAAGGTCGGCGGCTATTCGCCGGCGCTGAAACACACCTCCGACATGGAAATGTGGATGCGCTTCGCGCTGAACGCGTCCGTCGGCGTGATCGGCGCGACGCAGGGCTATTATCGCTGGCACGGCCAGAACATGACCGCGCTGCACACATCGAGCGCCGTCAGCGATCTGCGCCATCGCCTGAAAACCTGCGCCGCCGTCCACGACGAACGCGGCGGCAAGGATTTTCCCGGCTTCACGCCATGGTATGACGAGATGCGCGCCAAGTTTGCACGCGACGCGCTCTGGCTCGCCGGCGAAGCCTATGCGCGCGGCCACATGGACACACACGCCGAATGCGTCGCCTTCGCGCGCGAGTGCGATCCGTCCATCGCCTATGAGGGCCCAACCTGGCGCCATCGCGTGAAGCGCATGATCGGCCCGACCTTGCTCAAAGCGCTGAATCCCAGCAGCCAAGCCTACGCCCATGGCGGCCATTCCGCTGCCGGCGAATGGTTCAAGGAAAACCGCGACTTCGGCTGGTGGCCGGGCGAGGACACGGAGCGTAAAGCGTCGTGACTGACGTGATCGATCTCGGCTTTGGCTTCGACACCAATTACGCGCCGCATGTCGCGAGCGTGCTGGCCTCCGTCGTACGCCATGCGCGCGGCCAACGCTTCCGCATCACCATGCTGCACGCAGGCGTCGAACGCGCGACTCAAGAAAAAATTGAATCCGTCGCGCCGGAGCAAGAATATCTCTGGCGCGAAATCCAGGATTCCGACGTGCCCGAACTCGGCGATCGCGGCCACATCAACCGCGCCACCCTCTTCCGCCTCGGTCTCGAAAGATATGCGCCCGCCGATTGCGTGCGCATGCTCTATCTCGACAGCGACATCACAGTGCTGCGCGACGTGCGCGATCTCTGGGCTGTCGATCTCGACGGTCAGCCCGTCGGCGCCGTGATCGACGCCTATCTCGAACCCGCCAAATTTGCGCAGACTTGGAAACTTGAAGGCGAAGGCGCGTACTTCAATGCCGGCGTCATGTTGATTGATCTCGATCAAGTGCGCGCCGAAAAACTGTTCAGTCGCACCATCGATCTGATCGCCACGCAAGGCGCCGACATGCCCTACAGCGATCAGGATGCGCTCAACGCCGTGTTCTGGCGGCGCTGGAAGCGGCTCGATCCGGCTTGGAACATTCAACGCCACATGGTGATCCCTGAAGGCGAGCACGCGCTGCCGGAAGATCGCAAGCTCGGCCGTGAGCGCCCCGGCATCGTGCATTTCATGGGGCCGGCGAAGCCGTGGATGCCGGACACCTGGCATCCGTGGTCGTGGGCTTACTGGGACAACCTCCAGCGCACGCCGTTCTTGAACGAGGTTGCGGAGAAATTCGGCGTCAACGCTTACAAACGCT